>JAGRAW010000049.1 GCA_020434415.1 Bdellovibrionales bacterium | reverse complement strand
TGCTCGCCGAGGGGGACCGCGTGCTGATCTTCACGCAGTTTGCCCAAATGGGGCATCTGCTGAAGCCGTATCTCGAGGAACGCTTCAACCGCGACGTGCTCTTTCTCCACGGAGCGCTTCCGAAGCGAGCGCGGGAAAAAGTACTCGAACGGTTTCGCCATCCCGACGGGCCGCCGATTTTCATTCTCAGTCTGAAAGCCGGCGGCTTCGGGTTGAACCTGACGGAAGCGAACCAGGTGGTCCACTACGATCAGTGGTGGAATCCGGCAGTCGAGGAGCAAGCGACGGACCGCGCCTACCGCATCGGTCAGCTTAGAACCGTACAAGTCCGAAAGTTCATCTGCAAAGGCACTCTGGAAGAGAAGATACACTCGATGCTGCAGCACAAGCGGGATTTGGCCGATCAGGTCGTAGGCTCGACGAAAAACGTCGTGACACAGCTCTCGGTCGATGAGCTCCGCGCGCTGCTACAGTTGACCGCTGCTTAAGGAGGTACGAATGTCCGAGACTGCACCCGGCCCCGCAACCGAAGCAAAGGTAGGCGTCCATTTCGGGGAGCGCCTCCGCGAACTTTTTCTGCCGCAAATCGACGCCGAACTTGAGCAAGAGGCGACCGAGCTCATCCGTCGTCGAAAGCTGCTGGACTTCATGGTCCAGCCGGGCCGTGTCACGGCTAAGCTGCATGACGATCAGGGGCGGCCACAGCGCCTGGAAGTGCTTTTCCGACAGTTCTCCGACGAGCAATGGCTGAGAATCTTCGACCTCATGGCCCGTGAGGCTTATTTCATGGCGAAGCTACTGAACGCCAAGGTGCCCGCCAAAACAGAAGACATTGCTCGACAGGCCGGGTGCGCATTACTACCGACATCTCGTGACGAGCTACGAGTTGCCGTAAACGACAAAGAGGAGCGCACTCTCTCGGCTCCCAGTGCAGCCCTTGTCATGAGAATGTGCGAACGTTTCGAATCCGATTCTTTTTCCATTATCACGGTTCGAGGCAGAGGTCCGGATGAAGCCATCTCCGAGCTACAGCGCCTACGGAGCTTGCTCAAGCAGAAGCAGGAATTCAGCAGTGCTCTCACCTATCAGCAAGTCGAGTACGAGCCCGCTCCTCCGCTGCGAGCAACCGTGGGGCACTACTGGTCGCACGCGAAGGATCTGACCGAGCTCACCTACACGATACGCGCTGATGAACTGCCCGCATCCATCTTGAAATGGCTCGACCCCCTGCCGCTCGGCGGCCTGGAGGACGAAGTCGATTTTCTGCTGGAGGAGGGATACGCAAAGGTCGCGCGCTTAGCCCAGGGCTATGGCCTCGGCCTATGATGCCGTAGAGCCGTCCCCGCCGCCGCGCAGCTCCCCTTGCAGGTGCAGGTGCAGGTGCAGGTGCAGGTGCAAGGCAGGTACAGGGCGGAAGCCTACACGCAAGAAAACGGCCTTTGCAGCTAGCTACGAGCGAATCTTCGCCATAAAGCGTTTGAAGCTCGCCTCGGTTTCGAAGACCAAGTTGAGCCGACGGTTCCCCGCGCTGTCGTAGCGTAGTTCGACGTGCTCTACGCCGAGGCAGTCGCTGATCTTCGCCGTTTGACGCTGCAGCTGTAGCTCGAGCCGCTCGGCCTCTTCGTCTACGTCCTCCTCCGCTGCGTCGCTTTTTGCATCTCGCCAGCGTGCAATGAGGTGCTCAAGTGCACGCACGGAAAGCCCCTGTTCGGCGGCTCTCCTCCCAAAACGTTCCGCTACTTTGGGCTCGTCTATCGTAAGCAACGCGCGACCATGTCCGGCGGTAAGGACACCGCTTCGCAGCAACTCGATGAGGTCCGGGCTCAACTGAAGCAACCGAAGCGAATTCGATACTGTCGCTCGATTCTTCCCGGTTGCCCGCGCGACTTCCGTCTGCGTCAGACCGAAGGAAACGGTGAGCTGTTGATACGCGAGCGCTTCCTCGATTGGATTCAAATTTTCGCGCTGAGTATTCTCGATTACGGAGAGTTCGGCTGCCTCTCGATCGGCTAGCGGCTGAACCAATGCCGGAATGAACGCCAGACCGGCAGCGCGTGCCGCTTTCAGTCGGCGCTCTCCGGCTATCAGTTCGAAGCGAAAGGCACTGGTCGGTTCATCGTTTAGTGGTCGAACGAGCACCGGCTGAATGACGCCCTTCTGCTCAATCGAACGCACCAGTTCCTCCAGCTCGGTTTCGGCAGCGATGGCTCTTGTCTGATAGGGACTGACACGAACCCGGTCGACCGGCACATACGCGAACACTTCTCCGTCGGCACGAGGTTGCAGAGCATCATCCCCGGACGTTGCCTCCGCGGACGCGTTCTCGTGAGCTTGCGCTTCACTCACTCGCGCAGTCGCGAGGCGGTTTGGCATCTGCAAAACAGCCGCGGAATCACGATTTCCTGGAGTGCTCATGGTCATGCCGAATCCCTTACTTCAAGTGAAAATGATTTCCCCTCGAAGTATGCAATGCCCGCAACGGCCTTGTAAACCTAGAGCTTTCGTTGCACGTCAAAAGCGTTTCGGATTGTCAGGCGGCCGGACTTAGCTCTATTTTTCGCCGAACGTCGACTTCGCGAGGCAGGTGAAGCGCAATCAAAATCGTTCCCGCCGCCGCAAGCGCGTGGAGGTAGGTTGTCTCCCCGTACAGCAGCCAGAGCACCAGGCCGTAGCATCCCAGCGACGCCCAAAGCGCATACGCCAGGAGCGACGCCATAAAATACGAACGCGCTGCCTGCTGAAAATCAGCTTCCCGGTTGCCGCTTCGCCGCACACGGAATAACACTTTGCGCAGAATCAGCCCCATAATGGCGTCCACCGCGGCGACACCGAGGAGGATGGGAACGAGGGGCTGCTGCTCCGAATCGCTCACTGTTTCCGGGGTGATTAATTGTAGCGAAGGGACGCAAAGAATCGCCAACTGTGACGTTAGGATTCCATACGCGACGATCTGCAAGGCGCGGATCGAACTCTGCCCTTCTCGCTCGTCGCCGTCTCGAAGCGGCACTTCTGATGCGGTCATGCTACCTCCCTCCGAATGTTAGAAGTCGGCGTCGCGCGAGATGTTGCGGACGCCCTCCAACCATTACCCCAGTCTGCAAGCGGAAATCCCCTGCCGGTCATACAAGCTCGCGAAGCGCCACCTGAGCCGCACCATACGCACGGTCGAACCGAAGCGCCTCGTCGGCGGTGCCGAAGGTCTCCCCGGAACGCCTGCGACCGAGTTCAGTCGGAACCAGCGCTACGGCGGCCTGTACCAGAAAGAAACACCACACCGCCACCAGGACACTGCTGCTCACGGCGAATCCCCAGGCGCCTGCTCCAATACTGAGGCCGCAGAGGAACAGGTCAGCCAGACTTGAGATGACGCTTCGCTGATAGAAGACACTTCTAATTATCCAGATAAACGCGACCCCGACGATAACGGCCTCGCCCAGGCTTCCGAACAGTGTCGCCGCCCCAAGTACCGCAAGGGCGCACAAGCCAACTACAGCTTTTCCCGCCTTTCTACCGGCCCGACGCAATAGATAAGCATGGTATCCCACCGCTAGGCAGAAAACCGACAGATAGATGTAGGCGGAGCCGAATACCAGCCATAGAGCCATGCTCAAGGGCGCAGCTACTACCGTACTCACGACTGCAACGACTATCCCTTCGGACAAAGTAATGGGTTTCATGTGAATCACCTAGTTGTTTACGTTGCTCTATGCCGATGCGCTGCCTTGCCGTTTTCGACGCTCCGCAAGTAGAGCTGCCTCGACATCTTCGGATCGAACACCAAGAGAGTCGCTCCATGCGGAATGTAGCGGGCCCTCAGACGTCTCCCGCTCTTCTCCGGCAGCTCGCAGCACCTCCCATTTCTCGGCAATCGTCGACAGCTTCTCGCGTTGCTCTGCAAGCAGTTGCTCTTGAGCGCTACGCTTACGCTCCAGCTCGCTGTGGCTTGCGGCAAGCCGCTGACGCAACTGCCCAAGTTCGAGCTTGCGCTTCACCATCTTGCGGGCCAACGGCTCGTCGTTCTCCTCGAAGCACAGCGTCAATTGGTGGTCGATGTCTTCGATTCGCTGATCGAGCTCCTTCAGGCGCTCGACCAGGTTCACCCTCTGCCGCTCGAAAAGCGTCAGCGTCGCTTCGCCTCGCTCCAGCTCTTCGGTCATCTCACGCAATGCCTGCCGAACCACACTTCCCGGCTCCTCTATGCAGTCAAGCAATCCGTGTAAATCTGCTTGAAACAATCTACTTACTCTTTTTCCGATGCCCATCGTCGTTACTCCAATCGTATGGTTGATGTTGATTTCCGAAGCAATGAAACAAGACATTAGTAGGTGGCTTTCCCGAGATTTCCTCTCGACTCGCTTAGCAGTTCCTTTGCCACACGGTTTTGCTGCTCACGCTGCCGCGCCGCATTGCCGCTGAATGCCTGCTCGAGCTTGCTCTCCATCTCCGCCACTTGCGGCGCCAATTCGACACGCAACTCGTCGCCGACCGCGCTCCCTGCCGGTGCAGCAGCTTCCGCGTCGCTAAGATACTTCTCGAGCACTTGTCTTGCGGATGCCTCGTTTCCTTCCCGGACCCACTGTTGAAGCTCCTTCTGCATGCGCCCGAAGTTGTTCGCCAACCACGTCCGCTTGACTACCCCGCTATCCATCGAGGCCACGGCTTCACTTCGATGAGCCTCGGAGACAACGGCAACTTTCAACGCATCATCCAGCGTCGTCTGCTGCTCCGCTCCATCCCGCACATAGCGCACAGTCACGGAGCCCAGTGCCTGCTCACCAAGCTCCGCCGTCGGTACGGCGAGGGTTAGAATCATCGTTTTTAGACCGGAAGACAGAAGGGAACCGGTAGCAAGAGAGATAGCGTTACCGTCGACTTGTTCAGTAGGATAGCCCGCGGCATCGACCAGTCGCACACCTTCGCCAAGCTGCAGCGTCACAGTGCTTTTTGCCGCATATACCGAACGTGTCTGCTCCAGCGTTCGCACAAGCAGGTCGGAAAGCCCTCCGAGATGCTCTAAATAGCCGTAGGCACCCTGTCCGTGGTCTGCGAGTTCTGCAAGTAAGGTTTCGTTAAAGCCCAGGCCGAGACCGATGGTCGAAGTGCTGATATCGGTGTTGACCATCGAGCGAGTTAGCGCGAGAAGCCCCTCCCGCGAAGTGTCCCCTGCGGTAGCTTCTCCATCGGAAAGCAGAATCACCTTTTGCAGTCGATCTGACGCTGCACTTGCCAACATCGACCTTGCCACTTCGAGACCATGGCTGATGTTGGTCGCTCCTCCGGGTTGAAGACTTCTCACCAAGGTAGCATACGCCTCTCGCGATGCCGGGGTGACTTCGCCGAACGGAATAGCAGCACTGGCGAAGTGATCGAAGGTAATCAGCCCGAACCGGTCTACCGGCCGCAGGCGTTCCAGCAAGGCGACAATTGCCTCCTTCGCGAACGGGAGCTTGTTCGCCGCCCCCATGGAGCCGCTGCGATCCAACACCACCACAAAGTCCGTCGGTCGCGCATCGCTTTCCGACGAGCCGCCCGCAGGAGTTTGGACGCTGAGCTGGAGAGCGACAACGCCCTCGCTGCCTTGGACGACTTTCGGCTGCCCGATACTTCCACTCACGACGACTCGATCTACCGACGGTAACGGCGTAGGCGGGTGTACCGGCAGAATCGGTGTGCCGTGAGTACCTCCCGGCAGACACAGGACGACTGCTGTTACTGCGGTTAAGAAAGTGAATGCGACAACGCCAAAGCGCTGGGACTGCAATAGACGAATGAAGCGGTTCTTCTGGCTGTTCATGTAAGGCTCCTACGGTTCTGCGGATCGCCGCCTTGCCGCAGAACGGCAAAGGCTGATTGAACCAGTATAGGTAGAGGGTTCGAAGGGTTGTAGACCGCAGGAAGTAAAAGCTTGCTTCGGTTGTTTACAGTAGTTTTACAGTAGACGGAGCTACCGGCGCGGTATAATGGGGAACACGGTCGACTCACGACACAGGTAGCATCGCCAGCGGGAACTCAAGCGGAATGGCAGAAAAACTCACATTACTTCTGGTCGAAGACGAGGAAGCAATCCTACAAGGGCTTATCGATGTCTTCGTGTATCACGGCTACGAAGTGGACGCCGCAAGAGACGGTGCCGAAGGTCTGCAGAAAGCACGCTCCGGTAGATACGATCTGATTATCCTGGACGTCATGCTACCCAACGTTGACGGCTTTACCATTTGCAACGAGATTCGAATGGCTGATGGACGCCAACCGATTATCATGCTCACCGCAAAGACCACCGACGAAGACATTATCAACGGCCTGAGCCTTGGTGCAGATGACTACGTCGGAAAGCCGTTCTCCGTCCGCCAGCTTGTCTTGCGAGTGGAGGCAGTGTTGCGCCGTTCGGACAAGATAAAGCGCCTCGAACGTGAACTGGTGCTGGGTCCTTTGACTATCGACACGGCAAACCTGGTCGGCCATACGCCGACGCAACCGGGCACTGCCATACCGTTCACTCGACGAGAGATTGACCTGTTGCGCTATCTTCTAGAGCACTCGGAGCGCCCCGTGTCCCGCGAAGAACTGCTGGAAGAGGTCTGGGGCTACGCGCGGGCTTCGCAGGTGGAGACTCGGACTGTCGACATCCATGTCGCGAAGCTCCGCCGCAAGATTGAGGCAGATCCGAAGAACCCCTCTGTGCTGATGACCGTCCGAGGTGAAGGCTACCGTCTAGGCACAGTTTCGCAGGAGAGCGAATGATGTCGCCAGCCATGCGGCGCCCCCCCGCTCTGCGACGCCTGCGCTATCTGTTGGGCGGCTTTTTCGTGCTGCTCTCCGTCCCTTTCCTCGCGCTCCTGTTCAAGACGTTACAACAACTAGACGACGAGCAGTTTTACCGCCATCGCCGTGTCGCGGAGCATCTTGCCGAACGGGTGGATGAAAGGCTCAAGGAGCTGATGCGTCCCGAAGAAACTCGACCGTTCGGCGAGTATCAGTTCTTCAGCGTCGAACAGGCCCCGCTACTGAACGTCAACGAGCTGAGGTTCTCTCCCCTTGCGGAATATCCCCCAACCGGCACCGTGCCGGGGCTTCTCGGCTACTTTCAAATTACACCGGACAATCGACTGTCGACCCCAGTCCTACCGGATGTCGACGAGCACGCACTGGCAAAGCTTGCGCCCTCCTACGGCATCAGTCCGCAAGAGCTACGTCAGCGCATTTCGCTGAAGGAGCAGATCACGGCGATTCTAGCTACCTCGGCAGAGAATCGACCGGACGCCTCGCCGCTCCCGGCACTCAACAGTCTGCCGCCTGGCGAGAAAAAGCGAAAAGAAAGTGAGCAGACGGAGAAATATGAGTCCGCGTCGTTACTCGATCGCTTTGTTGGAGACACTACAGCACCTGCAGCGGAGTATTTTGCCGAAAAGGCACGAACACCTGAACAGCAGATTTCGGCGCTCAAGCTTGATGAGCGACGCCTAGCTCAGCAGCGAGAGTCCGGTATGGCCGCGAAGCTTCCCCGAAAGTCCTTGGAAAAGGACAACTATCGCCAGAGACGCAATGAGCTTATCGTCGTGCCGGAAGCGGCCGACAGTGCGGGTGTGGCGGCATCAAATGAAGGTACTTCGCGCACTGATAGCTTTATCTCCCAGCTCGGCTCGGTTTTGTCGCGCTCTCCTCAGGCGCGAGAACAGGGAGCGCTAGACAGTCGGGCCGACGCCTCGAATGCTGTTTCTGCTCCGATGGCTGAGCCTGAGGCGTCGTTCGACGAAGGTGCCGAAGCGACCCGTACGCAGCCGGTAAAGCTCAAGGCATTTGAAGGAGCCATCGATCCCTTTCAGGCGGAGTTGATTGGCGACGGGCACGTCGTGTTGCACCGCCGCGTCTGGCACGACAATCAGCGATTCATTCAAGGATTTGTGCTCACGGCGGCAGAGTTCTTCAGTGCCCTGGTAGCCGAAGAATTGGCGAACGATCCGCTGTTGGAGCAGACCACGGTCATACTGGCCGTCGAGGGCACCGTCTATCGCGTCTTCTCCAAGCACTCCTCGCAGGACGTCCTGCAGAGTCAGAACGCCCCATCGACAATCGAACATCAGTTGCTCTTGGTACGTGAATCGCTTCCGCCTCCCTTGCAGAAGATGAACCTGCTCGTCACCGTATCAGGCGTACCTCGCGGACCAGGACAATCCGTTGTCTTCAGCCTCGCGGGCCTTTTCCTGCTGATTCTACTGTTTGGCCTTCTCGCGCTGTATCGTTTGGGAGTTCGGCAGCTCGCGCTCGCCGAACAGCAGCGAAATTTCGTCTCGGCAGTGAGTCATGAGCTTCGCACGCCACTGACCTCAATACGCATGTACGGGGAGATGCTTCGGGACGGTATGGTTCCGGACGAGCAAAAGCGGCATTCCTACTACTCGTATATTTTTGTCGAAGCCGAGCGACTCTCACGGCTGATTAGCAATGTGCTTCGACTGTCGAATATGGGCGACGGCACGGCTATGGAGCTGACGAAACGCTCTGCGCATGAGCTGCTCGACATGGCTCGCTCGAGAGTGGAATCCCAATGCAAGGCGGTGGGTTTTACTCTCACGGTCGAACCTCCCGATACCGACGCGCAGCTATTAGTCGATGAGGATTCCTTTTTGCAGATTCTAATCAATCTCGCCGACAATGCTCTCAAATTTTCCAAGCACGCTGCGAGGAAGGAAATCGTGCTTGGCTGTAGCGTGAACGTGAACGGTCCTGATAGCAGCAAGCAGGTACGCTTCTACGTGCGTGACTTTGGACCGGGAGTTTCGAAGTCCGAACTTCGCCGGATATTCGAGCTTTTCTATCGGGCAGAGGATGAGCTGACACGAACGACTCCCGGAACGGGCATTGGCCTAGCCCTCGTCGACGGTCTTGCTCGGGCAATGCAGGCGACCGTCGACGTGCAGAATCGTTCTCCGGGCTCGGAGTTCTCCCTTTCCTTTGCGTCGCGCTAGGTGTCTGCTGAAGGGTACTTTCCAGCTCCCGACACGAACAGCGTCTTACCGACACATCCTCAGCGTTTCTGACAGAATTGCATCGATGTAACTCGATGCCCCTGCTTTCGAAGCAATTCCGAGTGATATCACTTGATCGCACCTCTCCGGTTGCGTTCCGCAATAGTTCCCTCTCGCATGTTCGTGTCGACATCAGTTCGGCATCTCTCTTGCATAGTCGAGTCCGTTGGTGGCTTCGAAGGTGTCTCGACGCGTGCGACACAACAAAACCGGTACCGGAGGCGAACGGCTCGCCTTGCCCTGCGACGACCATTGGTTTGACGACCAAGAGGTCTGGCCGTACTCCGAAGCCCATTTGGTCTATATTCCGCCTTTGGAGGGCGAGGCACTGCTTCCGGCTATTCGACCGAGGGCGACTGCACCGGCAGTGCGTATTGTCGTCGAGGCAGAACCTGATTCGTCTGAGCCCTTCTCGCGAGACGGGGAGCAAGTAAACCGTACGCTGCTTCGCCCTATCTGCATCACGGCACTGCTCCTGCTTGGAGCTCTGGGAGTCGTGAAAAGCTTGACCCTCGCGTCAGGCGTGGACCCAGCGCGAATGCGGTACTTGGTCGAGCGGCCCGAGACGGCGCGCCGCCGGATCATTCACTCCTACCAAACGCAACCGCTCGCCGGACTGCTGAAAACGAAGGGGGCCGATTCCTCCCTGCTACTGCAAGGAATGGACGAAGCGAAGCAGCGAAGCGAGCCGGAGGTTACCGCAGCGCTTTGTTTGAGAACACTTGATACTGCCGGGGCTGTTCGACTTGCAGCGTTGCGCGCTCTGAACACCCCGTTTCACCTGTCACAGCCCCAAACACTGAAGACACTTGATTTACTGGTGAGAACAGATAGCGATTTAATGGTTCGTGCGTACGCAGCAAAGCTACTCGCCTCGCGCCCTGAAGGCATCGGCATGCTGCAACGTCATTTACGCACGGAGAAGAACTCGTTTGTCGCAGCGATTATTGTCAAATCGTTGGAGCAGCACCTCGGCGCCGGGCGGCGACCGACATCAGCCAAGTAAGCACCAGTACGGTGGCACCTGGAACCACCAGCCAGAAGCAGAAGGCCAGCACCCATTCTACAGGCCGTAGCTCAGCCTGCCGAAGGGCCTCACCAAGTTGCTGTAGCGCTGAAGTCCTCAATTCCACACCTCCAATCCCTGTTGTTCGTGCAGAACGGGAATGTGTGACCTCCAGACTCGGCGCAAGTGAGGTGTTCCGTCGGGAACCGCCGCCGGCTATTTATTTCACCCACTGTTCCTAAGTCTTTCTGGAGCTGATAGACGTCTCTTTGGAACAATGCATCAAATTTGTTCGATATTCGTCGTAGTAGAAGCGCTCATTGGGATGAGACGCCGCGACTTTGAAACGTAAGGAATAGATATGAATCAATTGCTTGCCAAACTTGGCTTTTCGACGGGCCTGGGGATGTCATTACTAGCGACAGCTCCGGGGGTTGCTGCCGCGGCTAACTACAAGCTCGATAGCGACCACACAAAAGTGTCGTTTAGCGTTCGCCACCTTGGCATCAGCAATGTCGAAGGGAATTTCAAGCATTTTGAAGGAGCCTTCGAATTCGACCCGGCTGCAATTGCGGCCGCCAAGGCATGGGCGAAGATCAAGTCGGAAAGTATCGACACGGATAACCAGAAGCGCGACGACCACCTTCGCTCACCCGATTTTCTTGATGCGCCGAACAATCCTGAGATTCGTTTTGAATCCAAGGAAATCAAGGATATTAAAGGCCAGAGTTTCACCGTGGTCGGAGATCTGACAATCAACGGCAAGACCCTGCCGGTAGAGTTGGAGACGACTTTCAACGGCTTGGTCACCGATCCCTGGGGTAATGAGCGAGCCGGATTCACTGCGGAGACGACGATTGACCGCAAGGACTTCGGTATAACGTGGAACAAGACGCTAGATACCGGTGGTCTTGTGGTAGGCGACGATGTAAAAATCACCATTCACGCCGAAGGTATTCGAGAGAAATAGAAGCGACACATGATGAACAAACCATCTTTAGCGCTCTTGTTGCTGTGCTGCGCAGGCTGCAGCACAGCAACAGGCTACGAAGGGCCTCGAAAAGCAGCGGAAGAGGTTGCCACTGTCGAAGGCTGGGGAGTGACTCTCCACCGCGTGAACGGCAAGACCATCGGGGTCAACGCCTCGGGAGTGGAGGTCTTACCGGGCTCTAACGAATTCGAGCTTACGGTCGATGCGTCGAACTACCATACTACCGGACCGGAAGACGGCGCCCGATTCTTGACGATGCAGGCGGAGGCCGGTTCGAAATACGCCGTTACGGCTAAGCGCGGTGACGGGCGGGTCTGCGCCTTCCCGCTCGACATGCAAGGCGACCCCGACTTCAGCCACCCGGCCGGGTGTCTTGAACGTCGCTAACCAGGACGCTACTCAGAAAAGGCTTGGGGGCCGACCTGGCCGTGGTTCCAGACGGCCTCCACCTTACCGCTTCTCAGCAGAATAAGCTGGGGAGACTCGTGACGGACCTGCAGCTCCGCAGCAATCCAGTTCGACAGCGAGCGCTGCTCGACCACATTTACCCAGTATAACGGCAGCGACGACTCTGCTTGGCGAACACGGCTAGCCGCGGCTGCCGAGATCGGACATCGTGTCGAGTGTTTAAAGACGTAGCAATCGCTCGGCAATCTTTGCTCGTTCAATTCAATAATGTTCATTCCTCCAGTCTGTCCTCGGCAGCGGTTGACGTCAATAACGACGCAGGTCAAGAAGTGCTACTGCCGCCCCCCGTTGAACGCTACCTACGGCGGTGCTCGCATTGAACGGATGAATGTGGCACTCTCCTCGCGCAATCGAAGCAATAGCCGGCAGACAACTTTGCCGACGTACGGGATATTCTTGCTCTCATGAAATTGATTTGTTGGAACGTCAACGGCTTACGGTCAATCCAGCGGAAGGGACTCCAGGGGTTTCTTGAAGAGCAGCAGCCGGATGTCCTTTGCTTACAAGAGACGAAAATCTGCGAAGATCAACTGACGGCTGAGCTTGAACCACCTCCATCGTATCGGCGAATCTGCTCTTCGGCACAAAAACGCGGCTACTCCGGTGTGGCAACTTATCTTCGGACTACGGTTCCCTGTGAGGAGGAGAAGCTGCTTCGAGGGTTAGGAAATACAAGCTTCGATAACGAGGGTCGCTACCTTGTTACAAGGCACCCGCACTTCGTGCTCTACAATATCTACTTTCCCTCCGGAACGACCGGAGAAGCCCGTCAGCAGGTCAAGTACGACTTTCTTGATCACTTTTTGGAGCACCTTCAAACGCTTTCTGCAGCAGACCGCGAGCGTTTGATCATCTGTGGCGACTTCAACATTTGTCACCGTCCCATCGATATTCACCATCCGGAAACCGCCGAAAAGCGCAAACTGTCCGGTTTTCTGCCCGAAGAGCGCGCATGGATGGATCGTTTTGTCGACTATGGCTTTGTTGACACCTTTCGTCTGATACATGGAGATATCGAAAAGGCTTACACCTGGTGGACCTTTCGCGCCGGTGCCCGACAGAAAAACCTGGGATGGCGAATTGACTACATTTTTGTTTCCGAAGCGCTCGCACCCCAGGTGCGCGACGCCGGTATCTTGAACACCTGCGAAGGCTCGGATCACTGCCCTATCTTTGCAGATTTTTCCTTTTGACCGCTTCCTGTATGGTCATACATACCCGAACGTCGGGAAGAACGGCGTTAGCCTTAGAGCTTACTTGAATGAAATAAGATAGGTTGGGGAGATAGTGTCACGCATGAGGCGTGACTAAACAACCGAGTTCACAAAGCCGACCGCGTAGCGGGCTCAGTAGTCATTAACTGCCTTCATCGATGTCCATAAAGAGACATTCTCTCTCATTTGAAGCCCTTCGTGAGCGACATCCGTATCTCGAGTATCGCGGATTTCACGTTGCTCCGTTGGAGGCGCGTGCATCCGTTGCCATCACGTTCGATTTCTTCCTTGCTCCTAGTGTAAGCTTTCAGCCGCGCGTAATAGTGCCCCATACGGACTTACTGCTCGATGGCGCTCTCGACCCATTCATCTTCAATCTCGGGTTGATCGAGCTAATCAGCTACTGGAAGTGCGCCTGCCCTCGAGAAGTGCGTATTACCGCTGGCTCACTTAGCGAGGAACAAGTCGCGTGGTGGCGTGACCTTTTTCTCCACGGCCTAGGAGAGTTCTACTTCCTGAACTCTTTGGATTTTACCGCTCCTGATTTCCTTCACCTGCAGAGCAGCGGTGATGTGCCGGTCTACGGCCGGGTGTCGTTGGCGGAGCCGCAGGGAGATCTCGTGCTCGTAGCCGGAGGCAAGGATTCGTCACTGACGCTGGAGCTGCTTGCCGCGGCAGGACACCCTGTGACGGCCCTGATTGTAAACCCAAACCGATCGGCACTGGCCTCCGTGCAGATTGCCGGTTTCGAAGCCCCGTACATCGTGCAGCGATCGATTGACCCCAAGCTCTTGGAGTTAAATCAGGCCGGCTACCTTAACGGGCACACCCCTTTTTCCGCCTACCTGGCATTTCTCGGCACTCTCTCTGCCGCCGCAACCGGAAGAAAGCACGTCATTGTTTCCAATGAGGCAAGCGCCGATGAAGAAAACGTCGTGTATCGCGGCCTCCCCATCAATCACCAGTATTCGAAATCGGTTCGCTTCGAACAACGGTTTCGCCGCTATACCGAGGAATTTCTCACGAAAGAAGTTTCCTATTTCAGTTTCCTCCGCCCCCTCCACGATCTGCAGATTAGCCGACTGTTCAGCCGCTATGAGAAGCAGCTTTCATCCTTCCGTAGCTGCAACGTCGGACAGCGGGACGATTATTGGTGCGGACAGTGCGCAAAGTGCGCGTTTGTTTTTCTAACGCTGGCACCGTTTGTCGATTCGGACCGATTGCTCCGGATCTTCGGAACGAACGTGTTTCAGCAGCCAAGCGCGCAAGAGCATCTCCGCGGGCTTTGCGGACTTCGTCCGGTGAAGCCCTTCGAATGCGTCGGAACGAGAGAAGAATGCGTCCTCGCGCTCGCGCTGTACCTTGACCGCTCTGCCAAACGCGGCGAGACACCGGACCCTTTTGCCCTTACGATTGCAAAGGAACTGAGCACCGCAGGAGCGTTTCCGCCTGCCTCTCGCCGATTACTTACAGAGTGGAAGGACGAACATTTCCTCCCACCTGCTTTCGAAGCAGTCCTCCGTCAAGCGACTGCGGAGTCACGCCATGAGCCGTGAGATTCACGGAAAGCGGGTGCTCCTCCTGGGCTATGGTCGAGAGGGCCAGAGCGCCCACCGCTGGCTTGTCGGGCAGCGGCACGATCTGTCCATCGGCATCGCCGATCGCTCATCCGTGACACCACTGGACGACATTGCTGCTCCAGACGCGTTTTACTGCGGAGAGCGGCATCTGGAGCACCTTCTCGAGTTCGATACCATTATCCGCTCCCCCGGCATTCCGCGCTCACTTCCGCAGCTCATCGCAGCCGAACGTGCCGGAGTACATATCACCTCCCTCACCAACATCTTTTTCTCGACTGCTCCGGGGAAGATCGTTGCGGTTACCGGCACGAAAGGGAAAAGCACGACCTCTTCGCTTATTTATCAGATTCTCCGGAAGCGCTTCTCTGATGTGCGACTTGTCGGTAACATCGGCAACCCTGTGCTGGACTACCTCACGTCCGCGACAGATGAGACACTGTTCGTCATGGAGCTCTCCAGCTTTCAGCTCGAGGACTTCAGCTATCATCCGCAGATTGCAGTGCTGATGAGAATCGTCCCGGAACACCTTGATCATCACGGCTCCTTCGAGGCGTATCGGCTGGCAAAGCTGCGTATTCAGCAGCAGCAAGGAGCGAAGGATACGCTAGTCCTCGCCGAGGATACACTGGACGAATTGCATCACCTTTTGAAGGGAAGCGGTAGAAGAGTCACCTTCAACACTCCGTCTAGTAGCTGCTGGTTTGACAATGAGGCGCTCTACCTCTCCGTCGAGGGATCACGCCAATACCTGCTGAGTCTCTCCGAATTTCCCTTGAAGGGTCCTGGAAATCTCAGAAATGCCATGGCTGCAGCCACAGTGGGCGTGCTGATGGGTGTTTCTACAACCGACATCGCGGACGTGCTTCGAAGTGCGAAGCCACTGCCCCACCGGTTGGAGTATGTCGGGGAATTTCGGTCGATCCGATTCTACAACGATTCCCTCGCGACCATTCCGCAAGCGACGCTACAAGCGCTGGAGGGTCTGGAGCACGTCGAAACGCTCATTCTCGGCGGGCACGATCGGGGCGTCGACCTTACCCCGTTAGTGGAGGGCATGATGGGTCTGGCCAAGGCGCCTTCAGTGCTGGTGCTACTTCCGACGACGGGCGAAAAGATATGGTCATTGGTATGCGCGCACTATCCGACGGCACAATCCCGCATGCGCGCATTCTCCGCTGACTCGATGGAGCAAGCCGTGCGCCTCGCCTACCAGCATACGCCACCTGGGAGCGTGTGCCTACTCTCTCCGGCAAGCTCGAGCTTGAACCTGTTCCGTGATTACCGTGATCGCGGCGAGCAGTTCTGTCACTGGGTTCAGGCGCTTGCCTCGTCTTGAAGGAACTCTCGTCCCCCCTGGTGAAAGCGGCGAGGCAGTCGCACGTTCAAGGACGTGAGGATATCGCGCGGATCGGTCTCCACAAGCTCGGTCAACTCTTCGATCGAAATTCTTTCACCTCCCTGAGTTCCGATTAGCACGACTTCGTCGCCGTTGTACCCGACCCCGTCGGGACCGATGTCGACCATGAGTTGGTCCATGCAAATTTTCCCGACGAGCGGATACCGCTTGCCGCGCAACAGCACCGAGCCACGGTTTGACAGCCGTCGCGAAAAGCCGTCTCCGTAGCCGATTGGAACGGTAACGATGCGCGTATCCTCCGGTGCGGTCCATGTTCGGTCATAGCTAACCGAGGCACCGGCCCGAACCACTTTGAAAAAAACTATTTCTGAACGAAGGCTGAGCACCGGTTGTAGCGATAGGCGGCCTGCGAGATGGGGCGCCGGACTCACGCCGAATAGTGCCAGACCGGGTCGCACGAGATCGAGATGGGCCTCCTGGAACTGCAACACTGCACCTGAGTTTGCCATGTGACGGAGCGGCATCGGCAGCGATCGCCTTTCGAAAAATGCGGTGCATTCCAAGAAGCGCTCGAGTTGGATCTTCGCGAAACCGAGATCCTCTTGCTCTGCGGTAGCGAAATGCGAAAAGACACTGACTATCTCGATGTGCTGACAGGCTACCGCCTCGGCTAACAGAGATTCGGCGGTGTAATAGTGCACGCCGATTCGCTCCATGCCGGTATCAATCTTGAGGTGGACACGGGCGCGCACTCCCAGCTTGCGAGCGGTCGCCTCCACTTGCTGGAGCTTCATTACCGAGGAGGCTGTAATATCGATGCCGTGCGTTAAAAATCCGTCAATCTGACGACCGGCAATCCCTCCGAGTGCCATGATGGGAACCCGAATCCCCGCCTGCCTCAGGGCGATTCCTTCTTCGAGCAGGGCGACTCCGAAAAAGCTCGCCCCTTCCTTCTCGAGCGCTCGGGCGCACGGCACCAACCCGTGGCCATAGGCGTTCGCCTTGAGAATGGGCAGCACCCGCGCCGGTCCGACCGCAGCCTGAATCGTCCGAAAGTTTGCAACAAGTGCGTCGAGGTCGATTTCGGCAACAGTCGGCCGAAGCAAATGGA
>JAGRAW010000499.1 GCA_020434415.1 Bdellovibrionales bacterium | reverse complement strand
ACCTTGACCCCGACCGATCGACTTGGTCTCGCGCTCCCGCTCGATGTCATTTGCGACTGGCTCGAGTCGGAAGAACGCCGGCAGAGAGGAATCGACGGGCGGGAAGCCTTGGTGCGCCGTCACGGCATTCTAAGGTGATAAGCGGGACGTGCTAGTCGGGGCGCCCGATTCAAGCGCCGCTGTTTGCCGCCTCATCCCTCTCAACGCTCCCCGAACTCACAAAGGGTTGAATCTGGAGGCGTTTCAAGTTCAATGCCTCGTACGGCACTTCATCCTTACGACCGGCCACACGGCGCACGACGTTGATATCCCGAACCAAGCCAAGCAATTGCTGCCGAATCGGTGCATACGGTTGGTAGGGAATCGCTTGGAGTTCACGCGCCAGGTGTTCCACGCTGTGTTGACCGGCAATGTTCAAGAAGTAGGCGCGCAGACGCTTGTACGTTCGGCGTTCGATCTCCACGCGTGAGCGCCATTGCTCGTCCTTCGTGCCGCGCGGTGGACGAAGCCCGCTGGCTCGCTCCTCTCGATACTGCGACTTCTCCTCGGCCGTCTTTCGCTGGTAGTGCCCGCGCCGGTAACTGACGGCGTAGCCTTCAAAGTTCTTTGGACCGGAGGCATAGTGCTTCTTGCAACGAGCACGGGCTTCTTTCGGAATCCGAATCGGGACCTCTCGCGCATCGCGGATGACGTCCCGCTCGATTTCCCGGAACACGTGTCGCCCTTCGGTGCACAACAGCACGAAGAATTGCCCGTGGCGAATGTATTGCATGTTGGCAAGCCCGGAGAGCTTGCGACGTGCTCGCTCTCGCTCGCTAATCGCAATACCGTACCGATCGATCAGTTTTGCATCGAGCGCATGCGGGTCCTTGCCGTCCGGCAGCATGCCCGTGACGTAGTAGAGGTAGCCGTGCCGCAAGTAGCTGACCGCTATTTGCTGCACCAACCCGTCAATGCTTACGGCTTCACAGCGATACGCCATCGTTCGTTGCGTCGTAACGCGGCGGAACCGTTCCGCCGGCAGAGTTCGGTGGAGGAGTTGGTTAACGGCCCAAGCTCCTCGAAGGCCTGCGTAAATCCTGTGGCCGAATCAGGGTCGCCGTCATGGCGGAGCCATCGACGCTACGTCTCGGCGCTCAAGCGAATTCGCAAGCGCCAGATTCATAGCGGAGTCACCTCCTGTGACGCAACTTACCTCCGCGCCCGCGCGGGGTTGATTCCTGTCGAGTGGCCACTAATTATAGTGACCACCGCTTTTTCACCTCTTTGTAAACCGCGCATGCGCTCGTCGCCGTCAAGACGCACCTCGAGCGCATGTCGCTGGTACGCGGCCACGGGAGCCCGGGCTTCCCAGCCCGAACTCCTCTAGCCGCTTTCCGTCACTTCCGTGAACGCTCTGCCGTAGGGCAGAGCGCACATTCACATAGTCGAGTACGTTTCCGCACTCAGTCGGCTCTTTCCTCGCTGTTTACGAAACGGAGAACCACTCCGCTTCACAGCAGGCTCTTGCGACTGGCAGCCGCTCGAGCCCGACCTTCCGGTCCTCGTACTGAAGCCTCACTCCCCCACTGCGGCATTTCAAACACCCGGCTGACATGTGCCGGGCACCGAGGAGTCACCCCCGGCCGCCGTAGTGGTTCCCTCGTTAGTTCAAGCCTTCGTCCTTTTCGCCAACTCCTTTTGGCCCAGGTGAGGTCGCTAGCCGCTTGTTCTGCGGCGGTCACTCGTCGTATGTGCGGACTCCCGTCCGCCATAGTCACCGATCGATTACTCGATCGTTTTCGGGGGGTAGAACCAACAAGCTCCTCCCCTACCCGTCGACGAATGATGTTCGCTGTCTGCCTACTCTCCTGTAGAACTCACTGGCAAGCTCTTGGGCCCTGTGGTCCCTTGAGCCTTTCGTAGTTGAGCTATTTCCCGCCGAGCGTTTAACTCGGTCGTCGAGCGTTGTCAGCGCCCGAGACCACTTGTCTCCAAGTGGCCGGTCCCTACGCCAGAAGCGTTGTGCGAACTCGTGAAAGCCCGCACCCCACTTGCAGGATTTGGGGACTCCGTCCCCTCACCTGCTTTGGACTTGAACATGCTTCTAATTCGAAAAATAGAAGCATTGTCCGAGTCGCCCCCATTCCACGACCCACACGGTATCGGATAGAAGTGGTGGATTGATCCGACTGCCGAAGAGAAACGCATCATGCGCTCTCTTCGCCGAGTTCGGGGTTACTCACCAACAGCCTCCGTCGAGCTACAAGGTCCACTCAAGATCCGGGCTTCGTGCCGCAGAGCTTGAGGGTTTCAGAAGGAGTGAACCCACTCCTCCCGAAACCGCCTTCGGGCAAGCCACTCTCGTGGCACCCGGCTCCACTGAGAAGTCACTGACGAACGACTAACCTCGTCCCCTTTCACTGCTGGTTAGGCAGATTCCGGGTGTGACCCCCGACTACGTGAACATCCATGCTGGGCTTAGCCGACGCCGTATCTGCGTCGGTTTGCCACCCAAGCGTTTTCGCGTATCCGGCAACTGATCCTGGCTCCGACGAACCAAGATCCAGTTCGGCGTACCGTACGTAGACTGGCAGTACAAGTGAGTGCCCTTGCGCGTGCGCAGACGGCAGTTCAGTTGATCATCAACTGAACGACTTCGCCGTCAGCTCCACGCGATGACCATCAGGATCGGCGACCACCGCGCGGCGTCCCCACTCCGAATCCTTCGGTGACGACGCTTGCGTGCCGCCGGCAGAAAGCGCGGCGCGAAACGCATCGTCGACCGATGGAACGAGGAATCCAATTCTTGCTGAACTCGTCGACTCCACTCCGTTCGTGATCGGATAGATCTCGAAGACGAGCCCAGCGCATTCGCTCGCCAGGTGCACGGGACCGCTTCCGTGCGCATGCCGAACG
>JAGRAW010000498.1 GCA_020434415.1 Bdellovibrionales bacterium | reverse complement strand
AACCTGTTTCGACGACCTGTCCAAGATACATCACCAACACGCGGTCGCTGACATAGCGCACTACGTGTAAGTCATGGCTAATAAAGACATAGGTCAGATCCAGTTCGTCCTTGAGATCGGACAATAGGTCCAGAACCTGAGCCTCGATGGACTTGTCGAGCGCGGCAACTGCTTCGTCGAGAACGACGAGCCTCGGGCGAAGCGCGAGAGCCCGGGCAATATTCACACGTTGCCTCTGACCGCCCGAAAGCTCGTGGCTGTAGCGACCAGCGAACACAGCGGGATCGAGGCCGACTTGCATAAGCAATTCGGATGCACGACGCATCGCTTCTTCCTCCGGAACCCCCTGCACCATGGGACCAAAGGCGATCGAGAATGCCACCGGCAGACGCGGATTGAGTGTCGAATGGGAATCCTGGAACACCATCTGCACGTTTCGACAGCGTTCCTTGAAATCTCTGCCCCGCAGGCCGGAGACGGGTTTTCCGTCAAATATTATCTCTCCCTCATCGGGAGAAATGAGATCCAGAACCAGCCGCGCCATTGTCGACTTTCCGCAACCGGACTCACCAACGATTCCGAGAGTTTCACCCTTTCGAACTTGAAAACTGACACCATCAACGGCTTGGACAACAGTCGGCCTGCCACTGAACAAGCCTGACCCAAGCGTGAAATATTTTCGCAGGGCCCTGACTTCGAGAAGTGGTGCCTGCGAGGGTTCGTGCCGATGCGACTTACCATCAGCGAGAGTTAGCATCGTGGTCATGTTGCGTCCTACAACTTGATGTCCATCGCCTGGCGCAGTCCGTCGCTGAGCAAATTAAAGCACATTGAGACGACAAAGATCATCGCGCCGGGCAGTGCAGCGACCATGGGATTGACCCAAATCGTCGCGCGGAGATTGTTGAGCATCAGACCCCACTCGGCATCCGGCGGCGTAACTCCAAGGCCAAGGAAACTCAGGCCGGCGGCAAGGATGATCGAGATGGAGGTAAGGCTCGTCGCGTAGACCAGAAGTGGCCCCAGCATGTTGTTCAACACATGATGGCGAATGATCGTAATTGGTCCGGCACCGCTCAGCCTCGCTACATCGATGAAGTCGAGCGTACGCACCTGCCTGCTCAACGTTTCCGAAATGCGGACAATTGGAGGAATGAAAGTGATCGTAAGGGCAAGTATGGTGTTGCCGAGCCCCGCGCCAAGCATTCCGGTAATCGCAATTGCTAGAAGAATCGGAGGAAACGCGTAGAGGACGTCCATCCCCCGCATGATCAAGGTATTGGTCAGCCCACGGAAATAACCGGCTGCGATCCCAAGCGCACCACCGATCAGCAACGCGAACAGCACGGGCGATATCCCTGCAATCAGTGTCAAGCGGGACCCAAACACGAGCCGCGAATACAGGTCACGGCCGGTTTCATCTGTACCGAGCCAATGTCCCTGATGGCCAAACCCCTTCAGGCGATTGAGGATCGATCCGGCAATTGGATCGTGGGTCGCAAACAGCGGCGCGAATACCGAAATGATTAGTATCGCAACCAAGGTCGCTGCCACGAAGAGCGTTACCTTGTCCTTTCGCAGCCGACGCCAGACGCGTGGCCAGAAACCCCGGCCGGATCGCGGCGCAAGAGGATTCGGCGAGGGAACGGCGATAGCCTCGTTAGTTGCGGCAAACAGCTTCATGACTTAGCGCCTCAGGCGGGGGTCGATCACCGCCTGCATTACGTCGACCAGAATATTGATGATGACGAAAATTGCCGCCAGGAGCACGATCGTACCCGAGAGGACCGGCACGTCCCGGCGAAGCACGGCAATGATCATGAGATTGCCGGACCCCGGCCAGTTGAAAACCGTTTCAACCAGCACAGAGCCGGCGATCAGGTAGCCGAGCTGCAAACCGATCAGCGCTAGAAAGGACGGTGCGGCATTTTTCATGACGTGGAGGAGAACGCGGCGACCCGTCAGGCCCTTTGCCCTAAGGGTGGTAACGAAGTCTCTCCCCTGAATTTCCAGCACACTTGCGCGTACCAGACGACTAACCAGGCCCATCGGTATCAGGGACAGAGTGATCACAGGAAGAATGAGGTGGCGTAGCCAGTCCCAACTGAAGATGTCGCCATCCGGAGACATGCCTTGAGCCGGGAGGATGTTCCAACTTGCCGCAAAGATCGCGACCAGGACGATGCCGACCCAGTAGTGAGGTAGACTGACGCCAGTGATTGCAACAGCGGACACGGCTCGGTCGACCCAGTTACCCCGCCCATAGGCCGCAACCGTGCCGAGCAGGACGCCCAACGAAACACCGACCAGCGCGGCGGGAATTGCGAGCCAAAGTGTGTTCAAAAGCGCGGAATGGAGCTCTGTCCACACCGGCTGACCGGTAAAGATGGAAACGCCCAGATCGCCGCGCAGCAGACCTCCCAGCCAGATAAAGTATTGAACGTAGACCGGCCGATCGAGACCGAACCGGGCGCGAAGCGCGTCAGCAACTTCCTTCGGCGCCTCCGGCGGCACCAGGATATCGACAACATCTCCCGGCGAGAGCTGAACAAGCGCGAACACAAACACGGTTACACCCAGAAGGATGGGGACAGCTTGCAGCACCCGTCGCACGATGAAGAAAACCATTGCCGGTCACTCCCTTGGAATGCGGACGCCGGAGCCAATCCTTGGCCGGCGCCCGCGCTCAACCCCTACTTATTCGCCAATGTGGATCGGCGTAAAATCCTGGAACCAGGCCTGCGCAGGATTGAACCCCTCTACGTTCGAGGTCATCGCGCGCGGGCTGAGATCGTGAACAACCCAGAGCCACGGAGCGTCGTCGACGAGAATTTCATGCAGTCGGCGAATCTTGTCGTCGACACCGTCGAGTCCAGTCGACGCCTGAACCTCCTCCAGAAGCG
>JAGRAW010000497.1 GCA_020434415.1 Bdellovibrionales bacterium | reverse complement strand
GCGTTTCTATTTCGGACGGAGGCCGTGCGGACTTCGCAGCCCATGCTCACTTTGGTCCGGACCGTGTGGGAATGGCTAGGTTTGTGCCGCAGATTGTGACGGTGGGAGCGGCTCCGGATTTCTACGGCACGCTAACTCGCTACTTTTATGACTGTCCCGGCGCGTCTTGTAACGATTTCTTGACTGCGTTTGTGTTGCCGAATCGTCCGCCGACGGGCGCTGCGATAGCCGGCGGAATGGCCACGAAGAACGGCGAAATTAGCATCGTTGAACTGGGTAATGTGTCTTCGACTTCTGTTGCGGCACAAGTAAGAGCATTTAATTCCAATGGCTCACTCGCGGGCGTCACCGTTGCTGATGTTCCCGCGCTCGGCACAAAGCACGTGATTATGAATCGGGTTGGCGAAACCGGCTATTTTGCCAACGAATCGGTTGGTTCAGCTGAGGCGACGGTACAGAATGGATTGGTCAGCGCAGTCTCTCTGTTCTACAAGCTCAACGACTTCGGCGTGCTGCAGTACGGCTATGCAGCCCCTTTTGTCTCTTCGCCCGGCGGCGCTCAGCTAACCGAGTTTAACAGCTTCGTCTCTCATGAGAACGAGGTCGAAGTTTTTAACTCCAGAAGCCAGACGGGTAGTGCAAGGCTAGAAATAATTAATCTCGATCAATCGTTAATTGGCGCTCAGGATATTGTTGTTCCGGCTCACGGTACGGTCCGCCTCCCCCTTGTGGTGCCGAAGGACACCTACGGGACGCTTGTGCTCTCCGGACGAGACGGTCTGGTGATGAGAAGCTATGTCTCGCGGCCTGGGACCTATGTCCTCAGCTACGGCGGTAAATAGCGCGAAAGCTGACAGAATTTAGGATTGCCAAGCAGAGACAGAACCGCCGAGATTGTATGGCTAGACCCAAGGATTCTGACCGCCTTCTTTATCTGCTGAAGTCCCAAGGAGGGATGTCGAATCCCAAGGCACTATCGATGCTTGACACTAGCGAGGCTCGTTTCTGGGAAGTTCGAGAAGAGCTATTGGCCGGGCAGCTGATCACGGTGTACCGATGCCGAGGCGGCGGTATCGAATTGACGCGGAAGGGTCGAAAAGCTGCGCCCACCCGGTTTGATGGGGATGATTCAAAGGTCAGGGGCGAGGTCGAACTGTACGAACCGTTCGTAGATCTTCTGAAGAGCGAGGAAGCAAGAGATGAACGAATGGAGGGCGAAGACGATCCGAACCTTCCACAGCTCGCCCCAATTGTCTGCAACACTAGTGCTTTCCGCTTGCCGCAGAAGTGGTCTAATCCGGACGTCACTAAGATTTCCTTCCGCTATTTTCCGATCATCCGAAAGCGCAGTGTTATCGTTTCAACGTATGAGCTGAAGAAGTGGGGTAACTGGAACGTCAGTGCCGCTTATGAAGCATCGGAACATCGTCGCTGGGCACATGAGTGTTACGTTGTGTTGGAGCATCCTCAGAAGGCGGATCACCTCGAACCCACAGAGAAGGTCGTCGCCGCAAGCTCCAGACTTGGAGTAGGAGTAATTAAGATTCAGCCGAAGTATAACTCTTGGCGGTCGGAGGTGATTGCTGAGGCTGAGTTTAGGGAACCGTCTCATGAGGATTTAGAAATTTTCCTCTCATATCTCTTTGTCAAACGGCCGGAAGTAAGAAACCAATTCGACGCGAACATGGCGACTCTCGCTAAATGTGGCGCGTTCTAGAGCGGTACGTACCACCTGATTCACTACCGTCCAACGGTGTCGACGTGCCGAGCGAGATTAGAGAAGTCCTTCACCCGCGTGCAGCCACTCGAGGGGCTGCTGTAAACCGCTTTCTTTAGCCGGACACGGAATGCTGCTACTATCTCCAGATAACAGCTTTCGCTGGAGAGCGCGCCGAGATGAAGAAACTCTACTTGCTGCTTCTACTGTCGCTCCTTGGTCCGGATGTAAGTCACGGTGCGGATTGCGACGGAAACCTTGTCGATGACGAGACCGAGATACTCTCGGGAGATGCTGCCGATTGTGACCGCGATGGGAAGCCGGATTTGTGCGCGCTTCTCCCGAGCGGGTTTGGCTATGCGGTTGAGGGCGAGGAACTCGGTTCGGTGTTTGTCAATTCTCAAGTGGGAAGCGGGAAGTTTGCTGAGCTGAATGGCGACGGCAGACCGGATGCGGTGCTTCTTGCCGGTTTCCGAATGGAGGATAGTTCGGCTATCGGCGAGTACCGCCTGTCGGTTCTGCTTTCAGACGGACCGGGTAGTCTCGCCGACCCGGTGCAGTTGACCGCGGGGACGCGAAGCGCGTTCTCTCTGCGGGAAGGGGAGCTAGGAACGAACATTTACCTTCCAGCGGCCGGGAGTGATCCGGCACTTTTGTTCGTGAACGACGGAACGGGGGAGTTCACCGAGGTGATGAACCCGCCGGCGTCGGCCATCAACATTTTGCTACGGGCGGACTTCTCTGGCGACGGGGTCGACGATCTAATCCGGAAGGAAGCATCGGGGATGGCCGGCCTCAACGTGCTCAAGATCGAGTACGGAAACGGTGACGGTACTTTTGCGCCGGGGGTAGAGCTACTCGACGAGGTGCCTGAATCGAGCAAGGTGCAGGCGCTTGATGTGAACCGGGACGGGACGGCGGACCTGGTGGTCTTCACCCAGGCGGATGGTTCTCTCAGAACAGATTGGTTTC
The DNA here is from genome assembly GCA_020434415.1 of Bdellovibrionales bacterium. Classification (GTDB taxonomy): domain Bacteria; phylum Bdellovibrionota_C; class UBA2361; order SZUA-149; family SZUA-149; genus JAGRAW01. The sequence goes on along the minus strand of JAGRAW010000497.1, from coordinate 229 downwards.
TTGGGGACGTCGGCGGCGAACTCGCGTTTGCGAAGTCCCTTTCGTTTGCCGGCGTCAGTGCAGAGTTTGCCGCTTTCGGCGACGTGGACGGGGAAGGGGGGCCCGATCTCGTGCTGGATGGGGACGCGACTTTCGTGGTGCCGAACGTGAGCTTAGGTTCCGGTACTCCGGAGGCGGAGACACTAGAGCTACCGAACTGCAGCGGTCGGAGGTTTGCCGATCTTGATGG
>JAGRAW010000496.1 GCA_020434415.1 Bdellovibrionales bacterium | reverse complement strand
AACCGATATCGCAGGACTGCTTTCTTTCCTGAGCCAGGTACTCAAACGAAAGACGATCATTTTTCTGATCTCGGATTTCATCACACCGCCATTCGAACGCCAGCTTGCGGTCCTTTCCAAGCGCCACGAGCTGACGGCGATCCAGGTACATGACCCTGCGGACCTCGAACTTCCTTCATGCGGTCTTGTTCGACTTGAAGATCCGGAGACCGGCACGATACGGCTTATCGATGCCGCCAAATCCGAAATCCGCCGGGCGTATCGTGAACGAGCCGAGCAGCTCCACACCGAGCTTCGCACCGTGTTGAACCGGCACGGCGCCGGGCACCTGCTGTTGCGTACCGACCAGCCCTTTATCCACGAGCTGCGTCGCTTTTTCGCGGCGAAGCAGCGGGTTGCGAGGTAGCGGCAGCATGCAAACGCACGACCCCAGCGTCGGGTTTCATGATATCAAGCCTGTCCCGGAGTTCTTCCCCTTTCCGTGGCATCTTGTCTGGGCTGCGTTGGCTGTCCTGCTTATCGCGCTGGCGATATATTATGTCCGCACGCGACAAGCCAAACAATCTACCGCACCCCACGTGGCGCTGCCGCCGGATGAAGCCTCGTTGCAGGCGCTCGATGCCTTGGAACGTCGCCGAGAAGCGGGAACGGTCACGGTCCGTGCTTTTGCCTCTGAAGCTTCGCTCGTCGTTCGTGGCTACCTTGAAGATCAATTTCAGTTCCCGGCCCGCGAGCAAACCGTGACGGAAGCGACGGACGCACTCGCCCCTCGCCTGCGCAAACAACTACCGACCGTGCCAGGGGAGACGCTGACCGAGCTTCAGTACAAGCTGCGGCATCTGCTTCGAACGTTCGAGAAGATGACTTTTTCGGAGCATGCAGAAACAAGCTTTTCGCTCGAGGCCGAAGCGGTCGCTGACCACATTCGCCGTGCGCGCGAAGCGATTCGCGAGCTTGCCTTTTACGTGACCAAAGAACGGGAACGAACCCGCAGCATTGTCGAAGAGGCGCGCACGCCGGAGGCCGGCTCATGAGACTCGCCATGCCGTTTGCCCTACTGCTACTGCTTCTGGCGCCGCTGGTCATCGAAAGCCCTTGGCGAGAGAAGCTTCCATTCCTGAGACGACGCGCGCGCAGCACCGTTCCGACCTTTCAATTCTCTACCGCGGTTCCCCTGGATACACTCCCCCAGTCGCTTCGAGCACAGTGGCGGGGTCCTATCCTTACTGTCGGGCGCCTGCTCTCGCTACTGTTGCTCGTCATCGCCCTTGCTCGCCCGCAAACCACCGCCGGCCTGATCGAGACTGACGCCAGCGGTCGCGACATTCTGATGGTCGTGGACGTCTCGGGCAGCATGGAGGCGATGGACTTCCTCTTGGAGGGAGAACGCGTCGAGCGCCTTACCGCCTTGAAGGCAATCGTGAAGGAATTCGTCGAAGGACGTAGAGGCGATCGTATCGGCTTGGTGGTCTTCGGCGATGAGGTATTTACGCAGTGTCCGCTGACGCTTGACCACCGCGTCGTGAACGATTTTGTCGACGGCTTGGAAGTCGGTATGGCCGGCAAAGGAACGGCCATGGGCGACGGCATCGCGGTCGGCTTGAAGCGCATAATGGATATCGAGGCCGATTCCAAAGTGCTCGTCCTTGTAACCGACGGGATGCGAACCGCCGGCCAAATCGACCCGATGCAGGCCGCGGCGATAGCCGCCCAACTCGGGGTGAAGGTGTACACCGTGGGGATCGGCGGCGTCGAGCCGGCGCCGTTCAAGAGCAGGAACATCTTTGGCATCGAAACCTTCGAATACCGTGATGTGCCGCTCGATGAACCGACACTGAAGGAAATTGCGAAGGTAACCGGCGGAATGTATTTCCACGCCGCGCAAACGGAAGAACTGCGAAATGTGTATGCATCCATCGATCGCCTGGAGCAGCGAGTAGATAAAACATATGATTACATCGACTATGAAGAGGCTTTTCTTCCGTTTTTGCTCTCAGGATTCGCGCTCTTCTTCGTAGTCGAGCTTTGTGCGGCAACGTTATTGGCGGTTGTTCCGTAACACCGAGAAGAAACTCCTGCAGGAGCATCGACAGAGAACTATGCAATTTGCAAACACCCATCTGCTGTGGATGCTCATTGCGATACCGCTCCTCTACGCGCTGGGTCGGCATCAACTGAAACAGCGTGAAGCGGCACTCAAGGTACTTGCGGAGCCGACGCTGCTTGAGCAACTCGTGCGTGGTGCGCCCGAAGCAAAGCGACAACGACGACTCCGACCGGCGCTAGTAACGCTCAGCGGAGCGCTCCTTCTCTTTGCACTCCTCCGACCACAGTGGGGTTTCGAATGGAAAGAAGGAGCTCGTCAAGGCGTTGATATAATCTTGGCGCTCGATGTCTCGCAAAGCATGCTCGCAGCGGACTTGGCCCCCAACAGACTTACGCGAGCGAAGCGGGAGGTGGTCGATCTCCTGAATAGCCTCAGAGGCGACCGTGTCGGCCTGGTGTCCTTCGCCGGCACCGCCTATGTCGAATCGCCCCTCACGCTGGACTATGGCGCATTCAAGGTCTTTCTCGGCTCGCTTCGGCCTGAGCTGCTGCCGGTGCCGGGCACCAATATCGAAGGTGCTATCGTCGAAAGCATTCGAGCGTTCGAACGCGGTGCGCCTGCTCGAGGCGCCGACGGAAAAGTTCGCAGCAGAGCGCTCATTCTGATAACGGACGGAGAAGACTTCGAAGGGAATTTCGATCACGCGGCAGAGCTAGCCGAAGAAGCAAGCGTGCAGATTTACGTCTACGGGATCGGCACGGCAGAAGGCGCTCCGATTCCGGCGGAAAACGGCTACAAACGAGATAAAGAAGGCCGTGTCGTCATATCCAAACTGAATGAAGGTGCACTCCAGCAGTTGGCCGCCGACACCGGTGGTCTCTAC
>JAGRAW010000495.1 GCA_020434415.1 Bdellovibrionales bacterium | reverse complement strand
GCTGAGATTTACCGAGCGGTTGCTCTCCCGGTTCGAGCGTTACGGCGCTGTCAAAGTCGTCGAGCCGGACGAGGAAGCCGATGCAGAGTTGATCACCAAGATCCTCGGCATCGAAACGCAGGTTCGGGATGTTACCGGCGACACGGACATCGAACTCGAGCAGGATATCATCATGACTATTTTCGCCGAGCTTCGACGGCGTAATGGTCAAATTCTTTATCGCAATCCCCAGCTCCGGGTGCGGGACAGCTTTGCAACAACGAGCGATGTCGTCGTCACCAGCAGTTCCAGTTTTGCGCAAGGCGGTATCTCAGCCGAGAGTCTCGGTTCGCTAGGATCTCGAGAGGTCTCCCGCGGGCAGCAATCCGCAGCTCTTGATGATTTGTTGGATGAGGCAGCACGGCAGCTTTACCTGGATGCCGTCGCAGCCGAGTTCTAAAGCGGCACCTGTAGCGACATGAGCAAAAGCGCCCCAGTTTCGCCGGTAGCCGCCGAACCGGGCGCTGCTCAGGAGCAAGCGCGCACGACTGCCGGGCACCTCGAGCCCGAACGCTGGGTAGAAGAGCATGGTGATGCGATGTTTAGCTATGCCATGCTCCATCTGCGCGACACCGAAGTTGCGGAAGAGCTCGTGCAGGATACCTTCGTTGCGGCGCTTGCAAATGCCGACGGCTATCAGGGCCGTGCTTCCGAGCGAAGCTGGCTGATCTCGATTCTCAAGCACAAAATTATCGATCACATCCGGCGGGTCAGTCGACGTCGCGAATACTGGGCCGACCTCGAGGATGATGCTGCGGAAACCTCTGCCTTTCGCGACGACGGACATTTTTCCTCGCCGGTCCGGGAGTGGATCGACAATCCGCAACAGGCCCTGCAACAAAAGGAGTTCTACCGGGTATTCACCGCCTGTCTCCAGGGGCTACCCGAGAAGCTCAACACCGTGTTTACCCTGAGAGAGCTCGATCAGCTCAGCACGGAAGAGATTTGTAAGCTGCTCGATATCACCTCGACCAACTTGTGGGTCATGCTCCACCGAGCCCGACTTCGCCTCCGGCGTTGTATGGAGGCCCGGTGGCTTGATACCGAACCCGGTAGCGGCGCGTAAGATGAATTGTAAAGAAGTTGCAGAGCTTGTTTCGCAGTCTCTTGACCGGCCGTTGACGCTGCGGCAGCGGCTTTGTATTCGCTACCATTTGTGGAAGTGCGAATGGTGTGTCTGTTACAAGAAACAGTTGCAGCACCTGAAGGAATGTCTGGGACAGTTCGAACAAGGAGTGTGTGACGGCTCGGTGCAGCCGCATTGCGCGCTGTCTGATCAGGCCAAGGCAAGAATCAAGAAGATCCTTTGCGAACGCGATCCGTCGGAGTAGTCATTCCCACGCTCAATGAGCCTGAGTTGGTTGAGCGTTGCCTTGGTTCACTCGAGCCGCTGAAGCAATTCCATTCCGTCGTAGTCGTCGTCGCTCCGGGTTGTGAGCGAGCAGCGATTGCTGCCCGTGCTCGAAGCGGCGTGACTGTCATCGAAGCGCCGCGGGGGCGCCATTCACAATTGAATGCCGGTGGAAGAGTGACTACCGCTGAGGTGTTGTGGTTTGTCCATGTCGATTCGATCGCTGCTCCTCAATCTGCCGCCGCTATTGAAAGAGTGATGCAGGAGGAGCAAGTGATCGGCGGTGCTTTTTCCTTCGAAGGGGAGGGGGGCGGATGGCGCGGACGAGTGCTCGCGCTGGGTGTTCGGCTTCGCAATCGTTGGTTCAATGTCGCCTATGGCGACCAGGGGATGTTTGTCCGGCGGGAGCTTTGGGAGCAGCTGGGAACGTTTCCGAATCAGCCGATACTGGAAGATCTCTACCTGTGGCGGGCGATGAAGCGCGCTGGGCGAGTGGTCATTGTTCCCGAACCGATGACGACTTCGCTTCGTCGCTGGGAGCAAAGGGGCTACCTTCGGACGACCTGGCTGCATTGGAGCATCATCGTCCTCGACTGGCTTGGTGTATCGCCCGAACAGATCTACCAACTACGGAAGCGCGGGTAGTCATGCGCAGCAGGGCTCTGCCCCGCTCCTGACGAATATCGCCTGACCGGCGGCCCGCTAATAGAGCCGAACGTTCGGCTGCCAAGGCTCCCATCCGCGGTCGCGGTCGAAGAACACCCGATACTTTCGCTCTCCCAGGGGGACGCACTTCGCCTTGGTCACGGAGAAGCCGGGACGCTCCGGAAGGTTCGGCGTCAGATACAGTCGAGCCGGACGCAGAGCCTCAAGCTCGATACTGTGATCCGCGGGGTCGCGCTTCACCGTTAGGCCTTCCTCCGTGCTGACCAGCACCACGCCCGATTCAGTCGGCTCGAGAGACTCGACCAGTATCGGTACCGACCAGGCGGAAGGCCTATCCGGGACCAGGCATAGTTCAGGGTGAGGACCGAATCCCGCTACGAAACCGAGGATCATAGTAACTCCGTTGGCAATAGGCGAACGCTAGCAGCATGCTGCTGGGAACAGTAAGCCGACAGTAGTCCGCTATGCTGCTGAGCGCAACCGATCCGCTGCATTGCCTCCCGCAGTAACTTTCAGCTCGAGATCCGTCCCCGAAGAGTCGACCTCGATCACGCTGCCATCGGCAACCTCTCCGGCAATGATCGCGCGGCCGATCTTCGTCTCCAGCTTCCGCTGGAGAAAGCGCTTCAACGGCCGTGCGCCGAAGGCAGGGTCGTAGCCTGTGTCAGCGATGTAGTCGAGCGCCGCCTCGCTCAGTTGGAGCGTGATATCCCGGTCGTCAAGCCGTCTTCCCAGCTCCTGCACCAGCAAGCGAACGATGCTCTTGATCTCGCTCTTGCTGAGCGGCTTGAAGAGCACGATCTCGTCCACCCGGTTCAGAAACTCCGGTCGGAACGAAGAACGCAGCTCGCGCATGACAGCATCGCGAGCAGCT
>JAGRAW010000494.1 GCA_020434415.1 Bdellovibrionales bacterium | reverse complement strand
GGAAGCGATTCGAAGAAGAGCAGATAGTTCAAATACTTAAAGAGGCAGATGCCTCCGGGAACGTGCGTGAGGTGTGCCGCCGGCACAACATCACGGAGCAGACGCTGTACCGGTGGCGGAAGAAATACGCTGACATGGACGGTGCGGAAATCGCTCGCCTTCGAGCGCTTGAGCAGGAGAACACCGAGCTCAAGAAGATGGTGGCGGATCTTTCACTGGACAACCGGATGCTGAAGCATCTCGTAGAAAAAAAGTGGTAAGCCCGTCCGACCGGCGACGGGCATGCGAGGAGCTGCAGAGGTCCTTTTGCACAAGTGAACGCCGTGCGTGCCGCGTCGTCGGTCTCTGGCGCAGCACGAATCGGCGGAAACGTACGCGTGCTGAGGCTGATCGCGAGCTTGTTCAGGCGCTGCACCAGGAGTCCGAGCGGTATCCTCGGTGGGGCTACCGAAAGCTCTGCTGGCTACTGAAGGCGAAGGGTTATCGCGTGGGCAAGGAGCGGATCCGTTTGCTCCGGAAACAGCATGGACTGAAGGTGTCAGTGAAGCAGAAGAGGCGCAAAATACGGGGAAAGAGCACCTCCACCGTGACTGCGGCGGAGCATCCGAATCACGTCTGGAGCTACGACTTCAAGAGCGACCAGCTCGCTGACGGCCGTCGTCTGCGCCTACTCACGGTCGTGGATGAGTACACTCGGAAGTGCATTTGCATCTATGCTGCACGCCACATTACCTCGGGCGATGTTCGTCGGCAGCTGGAATGGCTGTTTCGCATCCACGGAACCCCGGAGTGTTTGAGAAGCGACAATGGCCCTGAGCTGGTCGCTCGAGACCTTCAGCGATGGCTTGCAGAGCGAAACGTAGCGACGCGCACGAAGCTTGCCGCTTCCCGGAAAAGATGGGCTTATTTCTTGGTGCAGAAATAGAGAAAAAAGAAGACGACTGTATTCAACAGCAAGGCGGAGAGAAAGGAGGTCAGGCCGAAAGCCGTATCAACATAGCCGATGTCGGCGAGGACGTAATACAGAGAGCCCAACGTCAAGGCCCCGACGGCCGAGACCTTGTTCGCAGCCGGTAAATAGGTAGGTCCGAGCAGCGGAATAAACAGCATCACCGCTAAGGCCGTGCCTTTTGTCGCCAGGGCGATGATCGGACCTTGTGCATCGGGCAGCAACGCAAGCACGACCAAGACAGCTATTAAGCCGACGAGAAAATACTGACCGAGCAGCCGCTCCGTTCTGGTGTCCAAGCTCGACTTGAGCGGCTTCACGATGTCTCTCACGAAAATCGAGCTTGCCGTCAATAGCTGCGAATCCACCGTGGACATCCCGGACGCAAAGACCGCAAGAATAAGCAAAGGAACCGCGTAGGGACAGTGCTCGGAGAACATCGTTACGATCAACTTGTCGGAATCTCCCGCTACGTCCATGAATGAAATGCAAAGAACGCCGGTTACCATCAAGGCGGTGATCATCAGCAGCCCGCCGAAGGCGACCACGATACCCGACTTGATGAGACCATCCGCTGAATCCGCCATGTAACTGCGCTGCCACAGGTGAGGAAGCGTTATAAATCCAATCGTCCAGGTCGCCATAAAAGAGACTGTGTTGAGAAAATCGCCCTCGGCGAACACGAAGAGCTCCGGACGCTTCTCGACGGCCGCCGCAAAACCGCTGGATAAACCGCCCGCCGCATAGACCGCGATGCCCATGGCCACCACGATGACGAACGCGAATAGAATTCCTTGGATTATATCGGTCCAAAGGACGGCTCGCACGCCGCCCGTGAATACGTAAAAGGCCGTAACAACGCCTGTGCTGATGACTACGGTCTCGTAGCTAATGAAATTGTTCGTGGCGACTTCAACCGCCTTGCCGATCCCGACGAGCTGGATCAGTGCATACGGGACCAGGGCAATCAGCGATACTATCCCGACCAGATAGCGAATCAGCACGCTGTTGTAGAAATCCGCGAGCAGATCGGCCGGCGTGATGTAATTCTTGCCGCGTCCCATGAGCCAAATTTTTCGGCTGAAGAACCAAAAAAGCACGACTCCACCGAAGGTATAAAACGTAAAGGAAACGTACCACTTCACTCCCTTCGTAAAGAAGAATCCGGGAGCACCGAGAAAAGAAAAGGTGCTGAACCACGTCGCGGTTACGGTAAGGCCGAGGTGGAGCCAGGATACGGAGCGGCTTGCGACATAGTAATCCTCGGAGGTGTCCTCGTTTCTTCCTCTCGTCCACAAGCCCAAGGCTGCGGTGACCAGCGCATAGAACAATAAAGAGCCGATTATGAGAGCATTCATGCCGAGCGTCCCGAATCGACTTCTTCAACCCAACTCGAGAAGTGAATTCGTGAAAACATCACTACCAGGCCGACGAGATAGCATGTGCAGCAGAACAACCACAGAATGGACAAGGGAATCCCCAGTACCGGACGCGCAGAGTTGAATGCGATATCGAGCACGGGGAGGAAATAAAAGCCGATTCCCAGGAAAAATAGCAGCAGCAGGGCTGCATCCTTCCGTCTGAAGCCTTTGTCGTCGTCCATTGATCCTCTCATCCGGTACGCAGTTAAAACCAAGGGAGGCACATTGGAGTATATTCATCACCGCCTTGGTGTTCAACATGAGAGAACCCTGGCCAGAGCGCCTTGAGCAAAGCACGATTGATTCAATGAAAAGCTGGGAGCACAGCGGCTTCAATGTCTTTGCCGGAGAACCTATCGCCGGAGACGATGAAAACGCTAGATTGTTCCTTTCCCGGTATTTGAAGAAAGCCCCGTTGGCGGCGGAGCGGCTATCAATTGATGAGTCAGGTCGGGAGCCGGTGGTGCGCTATGTCGAACGGCTCGATGTCCTGCCGGTGGAGGAGGGGACTGAGCGGTGTATTCGCCCACTAGACCTTCTCGCAGAGCTGAGTTGCCATATCCCGCG
>JAGRAW010000493.1 GCA_020434415.1 Bdellovibrionales bacterium | reverse complement strand
AGTCGCCATCACTCTGGTGGGATGGCGCGATCGTTAGCATTCGCGAAGTGATCGCCAAGACAGGTATCGATCCGGCAGAGATTGCGGGCGTAGGGCTCACCGGCCAGATGCACGGCCTTGTCCTGCTCGACGGAGAGGGCAATGTATTACGGCCATCGATCCTTTGGAACGACCAACGCACAGCCGCTCAATGTGACGAGATCCGCGCACGGCTGGGCAAGGCACGCTTGATTGAGTTGACCGGCAACGATGCGCTCACCGGTTTTACCGCGCCAAAGATCCTCTGGGTACGCGACAATGAGCCAGAGGTCTATGCTCGCGTACGCCATATTCTCCTGCCCAAAGATTATGTCCGTTATCAACTGACCGGCAAACCGGGCATGGATGTCGCCGATGGCGCAGGCACCATCCTGATCGACCTACGCACACGAAGCTGGTCGGCGGATGTGCTTGACGCGCTGGGTATTCCGCACGAGTGGCTCCCGCCGCTCTATGAAGGGCCGGAGATCACCGGCCACATTACCGCGGCCGCGGCCGCGGCAACCGGTCTCAAGGAAGGGACGCCGATTATGGCCGGTGGTGGCGATCAGGCGGCACAGGCCGTCGGCGTCGGTGCCGTGCGCGAAGGGATCATCGCGCTAACATTGGGCACATCAGGCGTGGTTTTCGGCAGCGTCGACAAGCCATTCTTTGAGCCAGAGGGACGGCTACATGCCTTCTGTCACAGCGCTCCTGCAACCTGGCATCTGATGGGCGTAATGCTCGCTGCAGCCGGAAGCCTTAGTTGGCTCAAGGAGCAAGTCTTCCCCACGCAGTCGTTCGACGACCTCACACGAAGCGCAAAAGCGGCTCCGGCGGGTAGCGACGGCCTTTTCTTTCTTCCCTATCTCACCGGTGAACGCACCCCTCATGCCGATCCGTTGGCACGAGGCGGGTTCATCGGGCTTACCGCTCGGCATGGGCAGGCGCACATGGTCCGAGCCGTGCTCGAGGGCGTCGGCTTCGCGCTGCGGGATAGTTACGAGTTAGTCGCTCGCCACTTCCCGTCGGAACAAGCTACGGAACTGCGAATCACCGGCGGCGGTGCCCGAAGCCAGCTCTGGAACCAGGTGATAGCCGACATTCTAAACACTCCCCTGACGACGCTTCGCGTCGAAGAGGGAGCGGCATACGGAGCGGCACTGCTCGGCGGTGTCGCAGCAGGTGTCTGGAGCTCGCTCGAAGAAGCCACTGCCGAGACAATCCACCCGGGGCCGGTAGTCCAACCTTCCAAAGACCGAACGCTGTACGAGGATCGATACGCACTATACCGTCAGCTCTACCCGGCTCTGCGCGAGACGTTTCATCGCCTCGGCAGCTAAGTTGCGAACTTCCCCGCCCCAAACGCGATTTGGGTCAGCTTACGTGCTGCTATGCTTGGAGGCGTTCGCCGCCGCTACTTGTCGCTGGACTTGTCATTGCTGTAGCTACTATTCCAGTACGACTTGTCACTGGCCTTGGTGCTGTTCAAACCCCAGTTCCAGTACGATTTGTTGCTAGATTTGTAGTTGCTGGCGCTCGAAACCGGATTATAGACCGTCCTACCTCCGACTCCCGTGCAGACGACCGTGAGCGAGCCCAGCCCTGAGAAGCAATTAGTTATCCCGCATTGATCGGTGAGCGAAGCACCAGTTGGTATCGCACCGAAATCGCAGCAAATCACCCCGTTGCCGGTATCAGTACAAACTTGGGCGACAAGGTCCCCCTGACCCGCCTGGGTTATACAGTCGCTGGTCACAGACGGACATAATTGGGCGGCAGCAGAGCTGGTAGCGGCAAACGCCGATACCGCGAGCATCGCAACCTTTCCCAGCGTCGTATTCTTTTTTACTTTGATCTTCATCGACAACCTTCCTCTTCTTTCATAAACGACAGCACACCTAGCTGCCGGCGGCTCTTGTCCCGCGGGGACGAACCAAGTCCATTCCAGTGGCAGGCGGCACACGACCGCGCACCTTCAATCGGCGTTTGCGTAGCCAACGCCATTCCCTACGTTTCTTCGGACTTCACGGCATTCTTGCGTCAGTAGGCGTTTTTACTGCGCACTCAAAAAAGGGCTTGCTTTCGACCGGTTAGCAGGCTGCCAGCCCCCTGGCGCCATTTTGACTCCATCTTGCGGCACAAAGTCTGCCGCCTCGACGCTGCTCGGACATCACGACCCTCTAGAACGTGCAGGAGTGGAGGAGATGGTTCGATGAAAGAAAACGAGCAACACAATCAGTCGCAGACGGTAGCCTTTACCCCTTCGGAAATCAGGTCGCTGGGGAAGACCCACTGCTTATTGACCGGTCCTCGTCGGCGTAGAAGCGCTGTCCTTGCAAGCGAGATGGCGCCACTGCTTGCGCAACTCGACGGGTTTAAAACCATCGAACAGCATGCCGAGACAAGCTGGTCAAAGCTATCGGCAAGGACACGTTTCAGTGTCTTGCCAGGACTACTCGGCGAGCACGACCGTCACTTCAACGAGATAACCATCGGTAAGGGTTTCACCAAAACGCTGGTTGTCGACTTGTTCAAACGCTTGGCTGCCGACGGACTCTTCGTTCCGCAATCTGATATCGTCGAGACGCTGCGCAGCACTGCAGCTGACGACGACCCCATTACCGCGGTCGGCATCGTCACCGCGAATCGCCCTGTCGCCCTGGAGCGCGGGCTTCGTTCCTATGTTCGCAATTGCTACGACCATGGTCGCTCGAATGTCGATTTCTTCGTCTGTGACGACTCCGTCGATGATGCCCATGTGGCAGCGAACAAGAATTCAATCGCTGCTCTTCGCAAGGAGTTTCGCAGCAGGATTGTTTACTTCGGCGTCGAACAGAAGCAGGCATTCATCTCCTACCTTGTGTCGAACGGCATTCCGCAGGATTTGGCAGAGTTTGCGATGGGTCGCCCCGAGATTCC
>JAGRAW010000492.1 GCA_020434415.1 Bdellovibrionales bacterium | reverse complement strand
GACGGTGTTGCAAGCGGGAGGGAACGCCTCGGGCATCTTTGGCAGTGACCGAGAGAGCCATGGAAAAACCGACAGCGAAAAGGAACGCGGGATAGATTATGTCGGCGATCGTATAGCCAAACCAGGAAGCATGCCGAAACTGAGGGAAAGGACTCTTTGAGCCGACAACAAACATGCCTGCGATGGCCAGTCCGCGAAGCACGTCGAGGGCGTAGAGCCTGGTGCCGCCGCGTGCAGCGGGCGGTTCTGGACCGGAATACACCTTGTGCAAGGTATCGTTGTCAGGACGATGTACGCGAGTGCGGGTCCAAATTGTCCGCCGAGTCATTATCGTCCCTCGGTGCAGCGTCGAAAAAGAAGCCTGGGTAAATACCGGCCACAGCACAATGACGAACCGACCGATGGCACCACTCGGAATTGACAGGCAAACTCTTTCGGCAAACCGGGAAGCGACGGTACGATGCTACTGTCGAGGTTGGAGGATGCTGCCATAGACGAAGTTTGCAACATTTCGTCCCTGATCGATACCCGCTGTTTTATCGAACCGCCAGTGAATCCCCAGGTAAATGCGACTCTGTCCGTTTTCCTCCTCGGCTTCCGAAAGTGAAGACCAAGAGCGTTCCACTCGAGGACGAACTATTCCCTGCCAATCGGTAGTTTCCCCGTTGAACTCGTCGGAGACGAAACTGAACGCGATAGCATCCGTGCCGTAGAACGTGCGCAACACCTGAAACAGCGCTCCGCCGAACGTTGCGTGTCCTGAAGGGTATGCCGGAAACGGCGGGGTAAAATTACTGCCGCCAAGGTTGCTCGCCGGTGCCCCAAGCGGGGTGAACGTCGGATCCCCGAAGGTAAGAGAATTACCGTCTCCCAATCCCGTCGGACCGGTCCCGACATCAGCCTCCCGAATCGCCGTTACCGGGCGCCAGTAGTCGTAAAAATACTTGGAATCCCAGCTCGCGATTCCGGCGTCGGCCATCGCGATATTGACTAGAGCGAACAGTCTTGCAAGCTCCGTCACATCGGTCGTGCCCTCTTGGAGTGCAATGTGTCGAGCGATTTGGTTGTAGAGTCGTGGCGGAGCGCAAAGGCTGGGCGTGCCGTCGTAGGCCCAGAAGATGCCGGTCGTCGTCTGCTCCTCGGTACGCTCGGTTGGCGTGATGCTGCCGTCTCCCCCCAAGCGGTAGGCTTCAGCAAAAGCTTCGGCGTATTCATTGCTGTCAATTGCCGGTGGCGGAGGCGCGCGAAACTGCGATGGGGACTCCAGGACGAAGGGCTGCACTTGCGCCCAGACAGAACCCAACGGTCGTTGCGTTGGATTGAGCGGATCGCGCCGCCACCGTCCGGGAAGGTCGCTAAACGGGTAGGCATCTTCAGTCGCGTCCGTACTCAATTGGGAGCCGTCTCCAGCCCGAACAAGGAGAATTTCCTCCGCGGCAGCGCTACCGAAACTCCTGCCTGCTTCCAGCGCCGCGGGATCGGTACTATGCGAGAGATCCTGGGCGAGTTCCTCGCCAAGACGAGCTTGCTGTGACGGAAACAACGCAACCAGCACGTCATGAGCGGCTTGCGCGATTGCCGCCTTCAGTGAAGCTCCTTCCGGGGGAGGGGGAAGGTCGAGGTAGCTTTCGTAGCGTCCGACAAATGCATTCGTAACATCGAACATCGCGACGTGTACCATCGCCATGGCACGGGAGGACTTGACCGGGCCGAGCTGTTCTCGCGCTCCTCCTGCGGTGTGGTCGAAGCCGCTGGTGTCGACGGCGATCGTGTTCCAACGCAAAATCCAACTGGACGGCTCGGAGCGACCGGGCTCAGCAGAGGCACTGCCTCCGCTACCGCCGCCACATGCCGCGCAAGATAGGAGGAGCATGCCGATAACAGTGGCGGTTCGGACGCGGAGAGCAAGAATCTGAAGAAGAGCGTGTACCACGATCATATGCTGCAAGAGACGGTTATCGCTGAACGAACACTTGTGACCACACTCGGATCGGCATCTTTGAACCAATTACTCCACCTTTGTGTCGGGGGACGGTCGGTTCCAGGAGACTGCCCCCGGCGGCGCTTTTGCAGATGCAACAGAAATTGACCAAATAGCACAGATTTGGGGCAATATCGATAGTGCCTCGGGCAGTGGAGGTCGGGTTGCTCGGGCGATGAAGGGAAGTCAGAAAGGGGGGCCCGGTTCCCCTGCGGGGGCCAAGGGAACCGGGCGAGAAAGCTGTTGAAACGGTTCGGCTTCGGCTAGCAAAGCCAAGTCACTATCGAAACAAAAGAAGTCTCAATCGTGACGTTCGGAACCGTTACCGATTTGCCAGGTGGCGGTGGTCCCGTCGTCTTTGAATACTACGACATGGACGTCAGAGCCGAACTCGCCGCCGGGCTTATCGAATCGAAAATGAGGTCGTCCGCCGTTGTGGGTATCACCGGAGAAGCGTCCCTCTGCAAGCTTCGTGACATCATCGGGGGGAAGTTGCGAATGGATTTCTACCCGGTCAATCAAGCCTTTCAAATCGGTCGGGAGCAGCACTACCAAATTTCCGTCTGCTTCTGATTCCGGTTTCCAGAGGAAGCCTCCACTGCCGTCAAGATTCTGCCCGCCGCTGGGGCCGGGCCCTCCGGTGCCGCCGCTGGACGAAGTGCCGTCAGCACCGTGACCCGTTCCGCTGCTGCCCGGTGTAGTCATTGGCGCATCGAGCGGCCGTGGAGCGACGGTCATTTCACCGGCTTCGATCTTGTCCATCATCGTGCGCATGCTAAGGAGCGCTGCTTCCATGTTCGATACCGCCACGGTCGGATCACCTTCGGAACCAAACGAATCGAACAGTGCCGTGTCGTCGCCGTCGAGCTGCGCAGCAGCGAACGCCTCTCCGTTCACCTGTTCAGCAGTCGCTTCATCAACGTGGCCGGCAGCTACGGTTGCTTCGAGCGCCCTCACCGCCGC
>JAGRAW010000491.1 GCA_020434415.1 Bdellovibrionales bacterium | reverse complement strand
CCTGCGCTCGGGCGTACCGTTCGGGTTGGAGCGATGCAAAGAGGCCGGCTCGGTCGTCGATAATGGATGCTCCTATCACTTCAGGGTCGACCATCGCGCTCAGGAGGCATTGATTGGCGAGTTGAGTATCCAGATTCCAAACCGGCTCTGCGACGGCGATCGCGAGCGAGCTTCCGGTTGTCTTTGCGCGAAGTGCGAGCGAATCTTCAAGCTGTCGATGTTCACGGACAAGGGCGATTGAGAAGTGAGCGACCAGGACCAGGGCGGCAACCGTCGTTGCCACCAAGCAGATTCTTTCTCGAATACCTAAGGTCACAGGTGAAGCGTGTCTATGCCGCCCGCATCGAATGGGCAGGTGTGCTAGTGGTCAGCTCGATTCTTGCGAGGTGAACAATTCCATTGCTATTCCTACTTGAGATGAGGGTTGAGCCGTAGAGGTTTTTGTATTGGTCGCTTGGACAGGAGGAAAAGTGAAGCGAGAATCCACTGCCGCTTCGAAGCGAAGGCCGTTTGCCTTGCGAAGTCTCGTTCTGTCCCTAGTGCCGGTACTGTTTGCGCCAGCTTTTGTCTTGGGTGAGCCAAAGGATGAAGTCGTGGTCGTCGGGGATGTATGGTGTCCCTATAACTGCGAAGAAACCGCAATCATGCCGGGCATATTGATTGAGGCGGCGAGAGAAGCCTTAGCCCTGCAGCACAAGAGGCTAATCTACCGGACACTCCCATGGTCCAGGGCCTTGGAGCAGGCGCGACTCGGCGCGGTCCATGGAATTGTGGGTGTCTACCGTTCAGATGCCCCGGATTTTCACTTTCCTGCCACTCCGCTCAGCGAGATCCGAAACGGGTTCTTCATACTCCGAGGGAACCGTTGGCTTTACAACGGCCTTGCATCTCTCGAGAGCGTGCGGCTTGGCGCAATCCAAGATTACGGTTACTCGCAGTCGATCGATCGCTACATCGAACGGCACAGACGTGACCGATCGAAGGTGCAGGTAATCAGCGGCGACAATGCGCTCCAGCGCAACCTTCAAAAACTGCTGAGAAATCGGATTGATGTCGTAGTTGAAGATCCCGCTGTGATGAATCACCTCCTCGCTAGGGAGGGATTGGTAGACCGAGTCGTCATGGTAGGGCTGGAGCCGGGAGACTCTATATATGTAGCCTTTTCTCCGAGCCATCCCGACGGCGAACTACTGGCAAACGAGCTTGATAAAGGTTTGAAGGAGCTACAAAACAGTGGTCGGCTCGCTCAAATCATCCGTCGATATCCTTCAGCGACGAGGCTGGAGCGAAGCGTGCTCCACAGCCCCGACATTCCACAAGAAGCCAGTGATTTAAAGTAGATCCCGCCCCGTTTCTGACCGGCGCCATATTTTCCTCTGACCGGCGCAAGCTTGTGCCGATATCAAGAAATCACCAAATACTCACATATCGGCGGTCGGCGAGCTCCGGCCCAGCCGAACCGGTGAGGGTGCTAACGAGGGTTTCTGCCGATGTCGTCTCCATCCGTCCGGTTTGCGGAAGCTGCGTTTCCAGCGCTCGCGCTCTGCGCTGTGGTCGAGTCGCGCTACAGTTCACGAACGAAGATCCTACGGGAGCTTGCGGCCTGCATGTTATTTGAAACGGTGATTGAAGCGGAGTCGGTGGAGCACGCTAAGGCTATATTGCGTCAGCATCCGACGGATATTTGTATAATCGGTCCTTCCGTCTCATTGCCGCGGACGAAAGAGTTGATAGCCGATGGCCGAAAGCTTGCTCCCGATACCTGCGCCTTTCTGATGATCGTCGATCAAGAAGGTGCAACGGAGGAATTGCTGCTCGAGGTCGACGCGCACGAAATACTGTCCGGTGCCTACAGCAAGCAGCGTTTCGGCGAAAGCATCGTGAAAGCGGTGCTCGCAGCAAACACCAACAGCCCTTGGTCCAGCATCGTACGCGAGCTAACTGGCCAACACGATTTCCAGAAGGTGCCGGCTGAGAAGTCTCCAACAGGTGAATGCTCCAAGTCCAAGGCGACGGGCGCTTCGGCGTCGCTAGGTGCGATCGCGCGCAAACTCGCTCCCCATCTGACGCACTTGGCAGAGCACCACGAAAGGGGCGAATATGGTCTGCTGATGGATGGTTCACCGACGAGGGCCGCCGAGAAGTATATCGACAACGCAATCGCCATGTTACTTGTAGGAATCCCGCTATCGGCGGTTCAGGCTAAGACGTTGCAGCGATTTTTAAAGTCGACGGTCGTCACGTGGTATCGAGAAATGGTGCTTACGTCATCCGAGCAAGCAATGAGTAGCCTCAACCGCTCCATCGAGCTCATTTCATGCATGCAGAGCACTCACGGCTCCTCTGAAGATGCGGCTGATGAAGGGGGGTGAAGCTAATCTTCCGTTTCTTCCTGCTCTGGCGCAGCACGATGCTCGTCCGTAAACCAGAATCCGCCTACTTTACGCAGTCCTAAAACGGTACAAAGACGTTCGTGCACGTGTCGCGCAGCACTCTCGTCGCGCAACCAGGCTACCATCAGCCGCCTCTTTTCCCGTTTCAGCTTCATGTGGAATGCAAGTAGGTCAGACGCCAACGACACCGGGATCTGACGAATGGCCGAAAAGTCGAGAATCCAGTGTTCAGCTTGGCTGCTTGAATCGAAAATGGTGCCCAAGCCCCTCAAGATCCGCTCCAGATCAGCGAAACTGCTCATCGGTGGCAGCAATATCACTCGCACTCCTCCGAACAGCGAAGAGGCGATGTCGCCTTCGACCCAGGTGACCGGGTGGTGTTCCGAATGACCGATGACTTCCGAAATATGCGGGAGTTGCTCGGCCGTAACACCGCGCAGGCCGTAGGCTGAGGCCGCCAGACGCATTCGCAGTTCGGCAATTGCCGTGCTGACTAGGCCGTGTTGACATTTAGTCTTGTACTTATCATGGGTTCAGCGTACCTCGTAGCTGTAGAG
>JAGRAW010000490.1 GCA_020434415.1 Bdellovibrionales bacterium | reverse complement strand
CGTCGGGAGTCCAGTCGTGTTGCGCCCTCGTCCATTTCCAGAGACCAGAGCCTCGATGCTTTCGGCCATGCGCGGCACTGAACATGGCGGCTCCGCGTGGCGCGAGTTTTTTGCGTGCTACGCTCCGCCGGTTTTTCGGGTGGCGTGCAAACACGGTTTGACTAGAGACGACGCCGAAGACATTGTCCAGCAGGTGATGATCAACGTCTCCCGGCACATCAAGAACTTCCGCTACGATCGCGATCGCGGGCGCTTTCGAAGTTGGGTGCAATCGATCACGGCCAACAAGGTGCGCGACCGATTGCGGATGGGTGTGCGGCGTCACGAGCAGGCATCTGTTCCGTTTGAAGAAGATCGGGGCGACGGTGCTGACCTGAGCGAGGAAACTCTTTGGGCGCAGGAGTGGTTGCTTCAGGATACCCTTTGGTGCCTTGAACAAGTGCGCGACGAAATTGCACCGCACCGCTATGAGGCGTTCCGGCTGTACGCGATCGAAGGTCTGCCGGCTGACGAGGTTGCGAAACAAGTGGGCATGACCAAGGGTCATGTCTATGTCACGCGGTCGCAAATCGCCAAGCGCATCCGCCAACTGATGAGCACGTTGGACGGCGCCAGTGGCGCCCACGCGCCCCGCAAAACACCAAATTGACTCGCGTCCGCCCGCGCTTGAGCAATTCTGATTAGTCACTGCTACGCAAGGGTCTATCAATGACGAAGACTGTGATGCAATGTCCCACTCAAGATGAGTTGACCGCGTTCATTCGTGGTGACGTGCCTGCTGATCGCGTCGAAGCCATTGCCCAACACCTTGATTCGTGCGAACAATGTCGATCTCGCTGGGAACAGGACCCTTCCGAGAACGCTTTCGATGATGATCTGAAATGGGCGGAGCGCGCCGGGCGCGAAGTGCAGGTCGACGTGTCTGTACCGCTTCGACAGCTTCGCGAAGCACTACCCGACTATGACATCATTCGCGAGATCGGCCGCGGGGGCATGGGCATTGTTTATGCGGCGAGGCATCTCAAGCTCAATCGCGATGTCGCCCTCAAAGTTCTGCCCGCGCTGCTCGGTGCGGTCCGTGACGGGGCCATGGATCGCTTCAAGCGCGAGGCTGAACTGACCGCGCGACTCAAGCACACCAATATCATCTCCGTGTTTGATTATGGCGAAGTAGACGGCACCTACTTCTACACCATGGAACTGGTCGGTGGCAGAACGCTGCGAGAGATTATTGAAGAGGTTTCATCAACGGGCGCGATCGATGTCGTCTTGGGTATCGCCGATGGATCGACTTTCGATGAAGTGCTCTTACCGGCAGCCCCCCTAACCCCCAGACCGGCCAATCAACAATCAGCGACATTTGGGTCGTCCGCTCGCAATGACCGGAAGTATTTTCGGCAGGTGGCCACCTGGATCGCGGAAGTTGCGGAGGCAGTTGAGTATGCTCACTCCAAGGGAATCATCCATCGGGACATCAAACCCGCCAATTTGATTCTGGCTCGCGACCGGCGCCTCATGATTGCCGATTTTGGGTTGGCGCGATCGATCGAAAGTCATGGCGTAACGGCCACCCACGCGGTGGTCGGTACAGCGCGCTACATGAGTCCTGAGCAGGCCGATCCATTGTTTGGCAAAGTATCGGAAGCGACCGATGTTTACGGTTTGGGGGCGACGCTTTACGAGTTGTTGACGCTGCGACCAATGTTCGAGGGCAAGCGAGATGTTGATGTCGTCCAGGCAGTGCTCAATAAGGATCCCGTACCGCCGCGAAGGTTGGTCAAGCAGGTTCCACGGGAACTTGAAACGATTTGTCTGAAGGCGGTCGAGAAACGGCCGGCAGAACGGTATTCGTCTGCGCAAGCGCTCGCGGACGATCTGCGCCGGTGGCTTTTGGACATGCCAATCGAAGCGCGAAGGGCGCGGTGGCCAGCGCGGGCGTACAAGTTTGCAAGAAGACGCAAGCTTGCGGTATCGGCCACTGCGGCTCTTGTCGTTTTGAGCGTGGTCAGTGTGTTCGTTGCGCATCAGTCGTCGCGTTGGCGTGCCAATGCAGTCGCTGCAGCCGCCGCCGCGGAAGCACGCGAAATCGAGGCTATTCAATCTGCCGCTCAACAGGATCTTGACAGTGGCGAATTCGAGGCTGGCCTCAAGCGGGTGGAGTTGGCGTTACACAAGCATCCCAACGCCGACGCCCTGCACATATCACGGGCGTCGCTTCTCGAGGGTATGGGGCGACGTCAGGAAGCGGTGAAAGAACTTGAATCGTACCTCGACGCACATCCCAATGACGCTGAGGCGCACCTGAAGCTTTCCACATCATACTACAATTTGAGAAACAAGACGATGGGCGATCGGCACGCATCGCTCTACCTCACGCTTGGCGGTTCTTCGATTGCATCGGAGCAGCGGTACCGAATCCAGGCGCGCATTGAGACTGATCCTGCAAAGCAGATCGAGCTTTTCACCAAAGTCCTCGAAATCAACCCGGCTGATGTCGGCAGTGTCCTCGTCCGTTCCAACCTCTACGGCCGGGTGCACAGGTTTGACGAAATGCTCGCTGACGCCAAGCGAGCGGTAGCAATGCGGCCCAACTGGGCGCTTAGCTTTGGCTATCTTGGCTCGGCCCACTATGCGAACAAGCAGGACAAGGAAGCGGAAGTTGCGTACGGGCGAGCGATCGAGCTGGATCCTCGCAATCCAGAATGGTGGACGGGACGAGCGATGGCTCGAGGGAACCTCGGTGTGTACGAAGGTGCTCTGCTCGATGCAACCCACGCCATTGAACTCGATCCCGATTCGGCTCGGGCCTATTCCTGTCGTGGATCGATCAAAGCCTATCTCGGCGATCCGAGCGGCGGCCTGCTGGATTGCGCCAGGGCCATTGAACTCGAGCCGAACAACAGAATGCACTATCACAGCCGCATGCTGATTTACAAGCTTGTCGGAGATTGGAAGAAATTTGGAGAAGATGCGACGCGCG
>JAGRAW010000048.1 GCA_020434415.1 Bdellovibrionales bacterium | reverse complement strand
CTGGCTTTCTAGCGATTCGATCTGAGTAATCTTTCCTTCGTCGTCAACTTCAAACCGCACGGCCCCTTCGCCGGTTACCGGAGTGTTCTCCGCCCGATCTAGGCGAAGCTCGTAGCGAGCCCCGCGCTGTAGGTCATGGGGAGCTACAATTGTCATCGCTCCGAAGGAAGGCAGTCCGCCGTAGATAATCTCTCGAGGGCTTCGATCGCCCGAGACAACCACGTGCCACATCAAGGGGCAGTTCGGCACCTCGCAGGTGTCGACCAATCGATACACTCGTATCTGAGAATAACTGGGCCAGGCGTTCTGTTGGCTCAGATCCTTTGCTACGAACTTAGGGTGGGGAATTTGCTCCTGCTCACTTGCCGGAGCCACAGCGATTGGTGTGTGAACACAGCTACTGGTGCCGATAAGTAAAAACGTTACAAGGGCAAGTAAGCGCCTTTTCATACGTCGTTCCCTTCGCTCGTTCAATGAGTGCAATCTCGAAAACGCCTTGAGTACGGCGACGACCTGCAGTTGCTCGCCAGCCCAAAATCATTTTTGGTGACGGCTCTGATGAAGCAGGACACTACAGACGTATAGCTTCGGATTTCACGAGCGTAAAGGGAATCCTACAGACGGCGCATAAGGGCTTTTCGGACAAAAATGCTCTCGCAATCTCCTTGCGAAGGAGAGGATGAAGCCGATATGAACGAAAGAGTACCAGAACCTGCAAGGACACTTCATGGACCTGTTTACGTTCGAGAATGGTATCGCGTTTCTCACGCTTACCGGTCTTGAAATTGTGCTCGGGATCGATAACGTCATCTTCATTTCGATACTCGTAGCCAAGCTTCCCGCCGACCGCCAAGAGATCGCGCGACGGACCGGTCTTTTACTGGCGATGGGGCTAAGGCTCTTGTTGTTGCTCGCGATCAGTTGGTTGATGGTATTGACCACTCCGCTATTCGAAGTGCTGGGTCATGGGTTCTCCGGACGTGACCTGATATTGGTCGTCGGTGGCATGTTTCTGCTCGGCAAAGCCACCTTCGAAATACACGACAAAATCGAGGGCCCTGACGAGCACGATATCAGCAAGCCGCCACGGCACGCGTCGTTTTGGGGAGTGCTCATCCAAATTCTACTGCTTGATGTGATCTTCTCGCTTGATTCGGTGCTGACGGCAGTGGGCATGGTCAACGAGATCGCGATCATGATGGTAGCCGTAATCGTTGCCGTTCTGGTCATGCTGTTCTTTGCGAAAGCGATCGGCGAGTTTATCGAACGAAATCCGACGTTCAAGATGTTGGCCCTTTCCTTCCTATTGCTGGTGGGCGTAATGCTCGTGATGGACGGTTTCGGCAAGCATGTCGAGAAAGGCTACATCTACTTCGCAATCGGCTTCTCGCTTTTTGTGGAATTCATGAACCTCAAGGTGCGGCGTCGACGAAAGCCGCGTCCCGTTGCAGCATAGCGGTGGTGTCATATCCAGAGCTCCCAGGGACGACGAATGGGTAAGGGTAAAGCTCGGAGGACTTCTGGCGGAGAACTGAACGTGCTATGAACGCCGTCACGACATGCGCCCGTAGCTCAGTTGGCCCGTAGCTCAGTCGGCTAGAGCGCCAGCCTCCGAAGCTGGAGGTCACAGGTTCGACTCCTGTCGGGCGCATTTTTCCTGAGCCGTCGAGGCTCTTTTGCTACGACCCGAGTCGTGCCGTCAGTCGAGTGGAGCAAACGTAGACCGAAAGTGTCGTAGGACCGGCGCCTCCTTCACGAACCGATAGCCGCGGACCTGGGTAGCCTGTCGAAAAAGCGAAAGAATTATTTCAACGACATACCCTGCATGCGCCTCGGTGTAGACTCGCCGCGGCATGGCAAGGCGAACAAGATCGTGGGGAGGGAACTGCGGCTTCCCCGATTCGTCCGTCGAACCGAATGCGACGTTGCCAAGCTCTACGGCCCGAATGCCTCCGCGCAAGTAAAGCTCATTGACCAACGCAATGCCCGGGAACTGCTCGGGAGAAAGGTGAGTGAAGAAAGCTGCCGCATCAATGTAGAGTCCGTGGCCACCCGCGGGTATAAGGACCGGCACCTTGGCACGGTCCAGACGTTCGACCATCCATTCGATAGTTCGAATTCGGTAGTGAAGATACGAAGGCTCGACAACTTCCCGAAGACCCTGCGCCATTGCCGCCAAATCGCGTCCGGCGAGTCCTCCGTAGGTCGAGAATCCTTCGGTGACCACCAATCGATTCTTCAGTCGCTCGGCAAGCTCTTCATCATAAAGGCAGACCAGGCCGCCAATGTTGGAGAGAGCATCTTTCTTGCCGGAGAAAGTCACGATATCCGCCAACGCGAAGACACGCTGTGCAATCGCTTTGGGCGACTCATCAGCGAAGCCGTGCTCGCGCATCTTGATAAAATACGCGTTCTCCGCAAATCGGCAGCCGTCGATGATCAGCGGCTTGCGGAACTCTGTGCAGAGCTCTTTCACCGCGGAGAGGTTAGCGAAAGAGACCGGCTGCCCGCCGCCCGTGTTGTTGGTAATTGTCATCAGTACGAAGGGGATTTGCTCATGATGCGATTCCAGCAGTGCTTTCAAGGCGGGCAAGTCGATATCGCCTTTGAACGGCGCCGAGGTGCGAAGCTGACTTGCTGCTGCGCACGGCAAGTTGAGCGGTGTCCCGCCTCGGTCACGAACGTTCGCCGCGGTCGTGTCGAAGTGGCCGTTGGATGGCACGACCGCGCCTCGTTCGATTAGCTCATGGAAGACGAGATGTTCTCCTGCGCGGCCTTGATGGACCGGGATGATGACTCGCTTTTGGAAGAGCTCTTGAGCGACCGCTTCAAGCTCGAAATAGCTTTTGCTCCCGGCGTAACTTTCGTCGCCTGCCTGCAGCGCAGCCCACTGCTCTTGGCTCATCGCGGCTGTGCCGGAGTCGGTCAGGAGGTCGATCACTACTTGTTCGGACCGCAGCAGAAAAACGTTGTAGCCGGCATCCGCTAGCCACTGTCGCCGTTCATCCTCCGTGGAGAGGCGAATCGGTTCAACCACCTTGATGCGAAACGGCTCGAAGATTATTTCAGACGACATCGGTGACAAACCTTATGCGTAATGTTCTTCATTCCTCGGTGCGTCCCGGGAGGTTTTTGCGCTAATGGTAAGCGTGAACCGTGCGCCAGGTTCGCGTTCGAGTGGCTGACGACCGCTCCGGCAACAAATCGTGGCTCCCACAACAGCAGCCGATGTGCTGCTTCTAAGTGATGATTGTATACCTATGATGCTTTCTAGCGAAGATATTCGACGAGCAATCGAGAGCGGTGCGCTTCAAGTGTCCCCGCTGTTCGAAGATTCCGTTCGACCAGCCGGGCTGGGCCTTCATCTGGGAGAACAGTTGCTTCGTCCGCTTCCCGGTAAGGTGGTCGACGTAAAGCGCAAGATCATGCCCGACTACGAAGAAATAACCTTGAGAGACGATGGGCCCTATCCGTTGGAGGCCGGTGGATTCGTGCTGGGCGCTACGTTCGAGAAGGTGAGCGTCGGCGAGGGACTTGGCTTTTTAATCGAAGGGCGCAGCACGCTCGCTCGTCTGGGATTGACGGTAGTGCAAACCGCGATGCTGGTGTATCCCGGCCATCGCGAGCGCGCCGTGACGCTGGAGCTAGCCAACAACGGCCCTAACACCATTTTACTCTACCCGCGCATGAAAATCGCTCGCGTCGCGCTGTTCGAGCTGAAGTCACCGACGAAAGATGCATATGACATCGAAGGAAAGTATCGCGAGCAGGAAAACGTGGGCCCGCCGATCTTCAAAAACGAAGTGCCGCCGAATCCCATGGATGACACGAAGTAGCCGGAAGTAGGTCGGAATACAGGCGACTATTCCCCCAACTTGGGGCAGGGTTGATCCGGGGAAATCCGCATGAATCAGCAGATATGATGGACTCGGTTAGCAGTCTCTCAGTTCGAGTGCCCTGAAAGAGAGGGGGAGGATGAACCAGTTTCTTTCCTATAGGTACAATCCTGTAATCCCCCATTTCCCGTTTATAGTAGCGGCCATTCAGCTGCTCACATGCTCGTGAAAGCTAGCAGTTATCGTCGCAGGGTTTGCAGCAGTCGCATTCGCAGACATCCGGATTCTGGCTCTGGTATTCGATGCAGGCGCGTTCGGCTTGTTTGCCGACTAAGCCCGCACAGACATCGATACAACAAAACACTGTAACCGCGCCTTTCTGCGGTCGTGCGTATTCCCGAACGTAGTACAGGGGAAACGTCAGCGCGGCACGAAGGAAGCTGATGGAGCGGCCGAGTAGGGTCTGTCGTGGCCTCATTTCGGGCGAGAAGCGAGGTTTGCGAGCTAGTGAGCCTGCAATCGCTGCGCTGAGGCTGACGGGAGATATCTGTTGGGCGCAGATCGCCTGCATCTCGATAAGGCGAGCAGCTGCGTAGTCAAGGGCAGCTCGTTCGGCCTCAGGGTCATGGACGATATTGAAGTCGCCCATTTCTTGGTCACGGCGCCAGTCGGCCGCACAATCGTAAGCGATAATCGCAGCACCAAGCAGTCCTCCTACTTCTCCAAAGAGTGGCTCGAGATCGATTCTATTGAGAGCTCGCGGCAAGCTTGAGAAAAGAAGCGAAAAACCATCCGCAGTCGGCTGAATGTACTCGGCGAGAGTAGGTACTTTTAACTGGTCCGTCTCCATCGCTCGATGTGCATTGATACAGTTTTCGAGCTTTTCGAGAAGCCCTGGAGCGTTCAACTCGAAAAAGTGTCTCATCTTCTTGAATCGACCCGACAAGAGCGTGAGAAGCAGTCGCGCTCGAAGCGCCGCGCTCAGCGAGGCATCCATGTAATCGTCTTTCAATTTTACGTAGGCAAGGAGCATCGCGGCGTGAGCGCAGAATTCGCCCACTCGAGCGTCAGGCTCATTCTCGTGAACGGTCAACTTTTGCAAACGACAGCAGCGGCCGGACCCGAGACAAGAACTAGCGACCAATCCGACATCCATGCTCAGACTGTACAAGAGGGTAGTATCGTAGCTGTGAAAAACTGCAGCCAGTGGGCCATTAATGGTCCGATGGTGGCGGCACATTCTCGCGTACACGCTTCGATACTGAGTAAAACATTCAGCAGTGACCGGGGGCTTAGCGAATCCAAACATTGTCCTCTAACCTCGAAACAGAAAGGAATGTGGGGTGGTGACGGTAAGTAGATAACCTTGAACTGGTTACATCCCGCCGGAACACGGTTGTGATCCGGCGAGAGCAAAATTCATACTCAGGGGGATTTTCAAAGAGCGGGCGGGGGGTAAGGTAGAGATTATTTCACCTTTACGATACTCGAAAGGGACATCCACCGCATAGGGTCGTAGCATATTGTGGACATTGCTTAAAGTCGACGCGTGCCCACTCCTCTCACGGTTTAGTTCCCAACCGCTGGCCGGTACACCGCGAGTGTCCAGCTTGCCGGACGATCTGAAGTAATGCGGTAGAGTCGTTTAAGTAACAAGAGTTGGGATCTGTTTGCGTCCGTCTTGACGGGAACGATTCTCCTACCGCTGAGGCTAGCGCAGGTTGTACTCTCTTTCTAGAGTCTTCCGAAGCGCCGCGGATCTTCGATACCTTTACTGTCGAGCAACTGTAGGCGTACCCGCATTGATACAGTAATCATCGCAGCAACGGGGTGGGGACGCGAAGCGCAGTAGGCTGTCTATTGCAAGTAAATTTGGGCGCAGCATGACGCTGCACCCAAATATCGAGGGTACCTTTACCGAATAGTCGCTAAAACCAAGCGTCCGTCTTGCCCCAGCTCTATCGCAGGTTTGCCGGCAACTTCGAGCGACGCCAGAACCGCGCGAATAGGTTCTGAGCGCTCTGCTAGCAAACCGTTTCGCTCTTGCCAAAGTCTTGAACGTTCTTCCGGCTTTTCTTCAAACCAGAACTTCAACGTAAGGTCGGCAAGCGCTCCCTGGGAAATGCTCACTTCGTGGACTTGTTCCCAGTCGACAGGATGCGGGCGCCTTTCTGTTCGTACGACCACGACATATCGAAAGAACGGATCATCGGTTGACTCAATCGCCTGAATGCCAAGTCGCTCCGCTCCGTGAAAATGCTCGTCCGCCGCAATCACCTGAGCGATTCTCGAATAACGCTCCAGCTCTTCCGCCGTGGGTTTTGCCGCGAACTCCATTTCAAAAGTCTTATGGCCGTCGCCACTGCCGGTATGAGTGATGCTCACAGCGGCTCCGAGTTTTTTCGACGCTACCGACGACCGGTCCAGCGGTGTTTCCGTAGAAAACACCACAAGCAACAACAACAGGACTGCCATGATCGCACCAACCTTCCCAAACCAAGTGTTTAACGTGAAAAGAACGCCAGCATCAGGCTCTATTAGTTGACGATTAAAGTCAAGATTGTGCAGGCGGCGCCGCGCTACCCCCAGTCTTTGCTCCCCGTGTTCAGTTGTCGGGCAACCAGCCGAGGGGATTCGCACCGATGAGACATCTCGGTGCCTAGGAAAAACAGGGAGTTACCCTTGACGCGAGCCTGTCCTAGGCCGGTGGGACGCCTGATGGACGCAATGAAATTGAGTAGCGAGCGTTGACTGGATAAGATCCGGAGAACTTACCTTACTTCTCCTCAATGGAGGGCGGTATCTTGAGTCGGGAAACCGAGCGGTCTCGTTCCGCGCAGCCATTGATGCTTTGTCCGAACTGGGACCGGGATTCCTGGATTTCCTGGCCGGAGTATGTCGAGAAAGTTGCCTCCTACATCTGCTCTCTTCTTGAACTGACATCCGACTCACGAATACTCGACCTCGGATGTGGAAGAGGCCGTATCACTTCCACCATTGCCCGACAGCTCAATGTCGCAACTCCGGTGGAGGGCATAGACCCCGCCTCGATTATTGCCCATGCTGTTGATTCAGCTCAGGTGAGTTTCAAGCAAATCGACGCCCTGACATATCTCAGTGTGGTCGATGCGTCGTCGTATGACGCGATCATTTTCAAGCAAACCTATCATTGCATTTCCAGTGACGAACGCCCTGCGTTACTCGAGCACGTCTTTCGGTGCCTGAAGCCTAGCGGCACTTGCTTAATCATGATCATGCCGTATGAGCTCACGTGCCCCATGTTCCGAAGAGCGGAAGAGGTCTTTTTCGAAGAGCAGCTCTCGATTGATTCGATTATCGTCGAGGCGTCACGTGCCGGCTTAGGTACAGCAGTCCATCAGTTCAGCTATCCCGTCTCGATCTCCAAGCGGAACTATCTTTCGCTCATTGAGAGTAGGTTCATGTCTCACCTTCGGCTGTTGAGTGACCGCGAGCTTAGGGAAGGGCTAGCGGAGCTCGATCGGTTCTTGAAGAGCGATACGGTGATGTTCGAAGACCGTCTCGAGTGCTTGATTTGCCGGAAACTCGCTTAGCTAGGGGGCGGTCCTACGCCCGCGACGCTCTGAGGCGGCTAGTCTTCGCTCAGGCTTGTCGCTCGGAGACGAGAAAGTCCTTGAAATCCTCAAAGCGATCCGAAATCAGGCGCGCTTGCTTCGGAAGACGCAGCACTTGCTGGAGAGTTTCGGGCAAGCTCACTACACCGGGTAGCACGGTGTCGAGTGTATCGATGAACTTGCCGGGATGGGCAGTTCCGAGGATGACGCCGGGTCCGTTGAGACCGGCGGCGCGCGCCTTTTCCAGCCCGAGATATCCAACCGCCGCGTGGGGATCGAGCACGTATCCTACTTTTCGGTAGACCCGTTCAATACAGGCTTTCGTTTCCTCATCGGAGCAGCTTACGCCGAACACTTCTTCTGCCATCGCGGTTCTCGAGCGGGCGCATAGTTCGAGCAGACGGGGAAAGTTGCTGGGATTGCCGACGTCCATCGCATTCGAAATGGTCGGTATAGTCGATGTCGGTTCGAAGTCCGTACCGTTCAGGAATCGCACCACGCTATCATTGGCGTTTGTCGCTGCGATAAATCGCGAGGCGGGCATGCCCATTCGTTTCGCCAGTAAGCCGCCTGTCAGGTTACCGAAGTTGCCGCTGGGGACCGAGAAGCTGACGGATGGTATGCCGCGCTGGAAGAGTTCGGCTGCTGCGGAGAGGTAATAGAATGACTGAGGAATCAGCCGGGCGATATTGATCGAGTTTGCCGAGGTAAGCTCCATGCACGCCGTGATTTCCGGGTCGACGAACGCTGACTTCACAATGCGTTGGCAGTCGTCGAACGATCCGGCCACTTCGAGCGCGGTGATGTTTTCGCCGAGCGTCGTGAGCTGCTGCTCCTGGAGCTTGCTCACCATTCCCTTGGGGTAAAGCAGCACGACTTCCACTCCGGGGACTCGGTAGAATCCCTGTGCCACGGCACTGCCGGTGTCACCCGAGGTTGCGACCAGCACCGTGAGCGAAGTGTCGGCGTTTCGCCGGAAATGGCCCAGCACCCGCGCCATGAACCGCGCGCCGAAATCCTTGAATGCCAGGGTGGGGCCGTGAAACAACTCGAGCACCCACGTGTGCGGTTCGATCTCGATTAGTGGGGCAGGGAAGTTAATCGCCTCACGGACGATTCCGGCCAGGGCGGCTTCTTCAATCTCTTCGCCCAGGAACGCTTGTGCGACGCGAGTGCCCAACTCCGGGAGTGCCGCTCCCGCCTCGGCAAGTGCCGCAAAATCCAGCGACAGAATTCGCTCCGGCATGTAAAGACTGCCGTCCGGTGCAAGTCCGGAACGAATTGCCGCTTCGGCCGAGACGAGGTCGTGTCGGTTGCCCAGGCTATAGTACTTCATCTTGCTCCTGCCAGGTTAAGAAGACGAGCAGCGGAAAAGCGGTCGCGATGTTCGCGATTCATCACTAACGTGACATCGGCATACTCGTAGTAGAGCCGCGTTCGAGTGCGAATCAGTTCCGGATAACATCGACGAAGCGCGTCGACGGTGGATTCCCCGGGCCGCTTGCTGAAGACGTCGTGCCAGATGACCGGCTTCGGATCGTCGAAATACTGTTGGAACATGAACTCGTATTCACTTTCCGGAACGCCCAGGTAAATGACTCGCGAACGCTTCTTGATCGCATCGAGCACCTGCGTTCCGGTGTAAATGACGCTGCCGGTCGTATCAATCACGATATCCTCCTCGAGGCCCCAACCGTCAGCACCCAAGAGCGCGATGAGCTCATGCATGACGTCGCGTTCGTGAGATAGGTAGAGTTCTTGGCGTTCGGCGAAGACCGGCGCGTCCGGATAGCCCATCCATTTTGCCATACCATCGAGCCCTGCATATCCCTCGGCGCTCAACTGAGGGCGAAGGCGCTCTTCGATGATGTCATCGCAGGAATAGAGCGTGAAGCCGCGTTCCTCCGCAATACGTCTCGCCAAATGCGATTTGCCGCAGCCGGACAACCCGATGAGAGTGATGACCATACGCTATCCCAGGTAGCTTGCGATTCGAATGATATCGGCGAGTACTCCTGCGGCGGTAACGTCAGTGCCCGCTCCCGGACCTTTTACGACCAGAGGACGCTGGTAGTAGCGCTTGGTGACAAAGGAAATCACGTTATCGGTGCCTGACAGGGAGTAAAAGGGATGTTCGGGGCCGACTGCTTCCAGGCCTACTTGAGCACCATTCTCGCCGAGTGTGCCGATGTGGCGCAGCACCTTACCTTCCGCTCGTGCGCTATGGAAGCGTTCTGCGAACTCGGCATCCGCTCCGGCTAAAGCCTCGAGGAACGCTTCAACCGAACCCGCATCGGCGGCGCACGGCGGTATCAGCGAAGCCACGGCAACATCCTCGAGTTCGAGCGCCATGCCGACTTCGCGGCCGAGCACCAAGAGCTTTCGCGCGACATCCGTGCCGCTTAAATCGTCGCGAGGATCCGGCTCGGTGTAGCCTTGCTCTTTCGCTGCGCGGACTACGCTGCTGAACGGAGTCGTTCCGTCGAAGGTATTGAAAAGGTAGCTAAGCGTGCCTGAAAGCACTGCGTCAATGCGAAGCACGCGATCGCCGCTCGAGAGTAAATCTCCCAATGTGCCAATGACCGGCAATCCGGCGCCGACAGTGGTTTCATAGAAATACTTAACGTTCGCCCTCTTCGCCGTCTCCTTTAGTCGTCGATACGACGCCTGCGTTGCCGAGTTGGCCTTCTTGTTCGGCGTCGCAATCGAAATGCTGGCACGGAGAATGTCGGGATACTGATCGGCAACCAGTTCGCTGGCGGTGCAGTCGACAAAAACCGTGTTAGGCAGGTTACAGGACTTCATTCGGGCGACGAACTCCTGCACATCGCTTTCCTCACCCTTTGCAAGCGCCGTTTCCCACTGCGCAAGCGGAATGCCGTCAGGGCAGATAATGTGGCGACGGCTATTTGCTAGTCCGCTTAGACGTAACTCCAGGTGCTGTTCCGCGAAACGCGACTGTTCGGCTGCGATTTGACTCAGAAGAGTTTTGCCTACATTACCGGTGCCGACCAGAAACAGGTGGACGGTCTTGCGTTCCGAGAGAAAGAACGCATCGTGAAGCGCGCCGAGCGCCTTGAGCTCGTCAGCCCCGTCGAGCACGATAGAGATATTCAGTTCTGAGGAGCCTTGCGCGATGGCGGCAACATTGACGCCGTTTTTCCCCAGCGCCTGAAATGCCCGACCTGATACCCCCGGCACGTTTCGCATATTCGCACCGACAAGAGCGATGATACTATAGGAACCATCGATGGTGAGGGGGGCAATCCGATGGGCCTCGATCTCGAGGCGAAACTCTTCGTCGACGACTCGCTTCGCGGCAGCAGCGGAATGGCGCTCGATAGCAAAACAAATGGAATGCTCTGACGAAGCTTGAGAGATGAGGATAACGCTGATGGCTTCCCTTGACAGTGCATCGAACAGCCGCTTCGCGACTCCTGCCACACCGACCATGCCACTACCCTCAAGGCGCAGTAGCGCGACGTCGCTAATTGACGCGATGCCGGTGACCGGCTGCTGGGCTGAGCCAGCCTCGTGTCCGATGGAGGTTCCCGTGAAATGAGGCTTCAAGGTATTCCGGATGCGTATCACTGTGCCCGCATCCATTGCCGGCTGAATCGCAGGCGGGAACAAGACATCGGCACCGAAGTGACTGAGTTCCATCGCCTCTTGGTAAAGGAGTTTGGGAATGGTGAAGGCCTTCGGGACTTTTTGCGGATCTGCGGTCATCAGCCCGTCGACGACCGTCCAAATTTCCAGCTCGGGGACTGCCAGGGCGGACGCTAGAAGAGCCGCGGTGTAATCAGAGCCGCCCCTGCCGAAGGTAGACGTCTCTCCCTGAGCGGTCGCGCCGATGAAACCGGTTACTACGTGAAGTCCCTCGTGTCGGGCGAAGTACGCTTGGATAAGTTGACGGGTTTCGGCTTTGTCTACTTTCGCCGCGCTGAAGGTCCTGTCCGTCCGAATGATCTGACGAGCATCAAGAAATAATGCGTCTGAAAACTCCGATCGTAGTTGCTCGGTCAGTAGAAACGCCGAGAGCAGTTCTCCAAAAGCGAGAACGGCGTCGCCGGTTTTTGGCGACACTTCATGAACAAGCGCGATCCCTTGGAGTAGGTCATGAAGTTCGAGGAGTCTCGCCTCAGTATACTCGCGAGCTTCGTTCCGCGCTGCTTCCGAGGGAATTCGTTCTATCGATTGCTGGTGGATAGTATGGAACTGTGTGAGCTTTTGCTGCCAAACGCCACCCGTTGCGGCAATACGGCACATTTCCAGCAGTAGGTTGGTGCAGTCCTCAAGAGCGGATGCGACGATCGCCACGGACTCACCCGCAGCGCGATAGCTTCTGATGATTTCGCGGATGTTCACTAAACCATCAACTGAGCTCAGTGAGGTTCCTCCGAACTTGAGAATTTTGTGCGGCTGGGCCACCGGAATGGTCCTACAGTGTGCTAGAGGTTATTCTTCCACCCAGTGCTGCGAGCTTCGAGGTCCGGTAGGGGCAAGATTTTAAGCGGGTGATTCGAGTCGGCGCTATCTGAACGCTAACGCGACTGCCGAAATACTCTAGCGCCACATTAAAAAATTTGCCGGTTTGCTTTCGGCCAAGCTTAGCGTCGCAGCACGGGCGAGGAAGACCAAATGCTCTAGCATTCGATGCCCTTTTGTCAAATCCGTACGTGCTGACTCGCGATGTGCTAATCACGCGCGATCTTTTTCAAAGGTCCGGTTTTCAAAGTGTAGCCGAATTGGTATTTTAGCATTCGCCTCGGTGTCGCGGGATTGAAGAGCGTCGCAGCGTCAGTCGTCCGATGTGACTAGGCCATAGCGAAGAGGCCATAGCGCGAATAGGGGCGGTTGCTTGACGCTGTGTAGCTCGTTTTTGCTGCTTGAGATTTCTACCAAATGAACCATCCGCGGCAATCGGCCTGGGCATATTGTTTTTCTTTGGTCACTACTGCATCGAAGGCTTTGCTTTCGACGCGACAACAATCGGAGTTGGAAGTAATGGCTACTTCGAAGAAGAAGTCGGGGACGGCTCCGACGCAGCCTTCCGCAGCCAAGCGAGGCCGTAAGTCTTCCAAAAAGACGGACAGTCAGAATCTTCCGGAAGTGACTGGTGAGGAGATTGTCGCGAGAGAGCATCTCGTCGGTGGTAGTCAGTCTCCGAGCGAGTCAGCAAAGCCGGCGCCCGTCGCTGTCAAAAAGCCCGTCCCAAAGCCGACTGCCGCTCCGGCGAGTTCCCCTCGAACTTCTGCAAGTACTCCGGCAACCAAGGAGGCCGACAAGCTTCGGTCGACGCAGCCTGAAAGGCCGAGCACAGCGATGCAATCCGTCACTGGCGGCAACGGACGAGACGGGAACGGCCCTGCGACGGCAGGTGCTGAGGGATCGGCGATTGCCCAGCATGGTCAGTCCCGGTCAGCAAGCACCATTAAATCACCAAGTACTGTGGGTAAATCACCAAATACCGTGGGGTCCGGCGCGCTGCCGGCTCACGAAGCAATCGCTCAACGGGCATTCGAGATTTGGCTCGAGCGCGGACGCCCTCACGGCCAGGATGTTCAGCACTGGCTTGAAGCTGAGCAAGAACTCTTGCCGTCTTCTTAAATTTTGCGAGGCCTAGCACATTTATTGCCGCCCTGAGGCAAAAAAATTGAGCGGGCCCCTGCCGTGTCCGAGCTGGGGGTTGGTCTCGATGGCTTCGCTGATGAACGATTTCGCGTGCAGAACCGCCTCTGGTAAGGGCACACCGCAAGCAAGGTTCGCCGTGATTGCTGCTGAAAGCGCACAGCCGGTGCCGTGGGTATGCGGCGTTTCGATGCGGGGAGAGGGAAGTAGCGTCAGCTCGTCAGTCAGGAGGACGTCGCAGGCTTCGTGCGGGAGGTGTCCCCCTTTTATCAGCACGTTTTGAGCACCCCTTGCGCGCAGCTGCTCAGCCGCAACAATCATTTGTTCGAGGTCTTTCACCGGGCGATCCGTGAGCAGTGCTGCCTCATCCATATTTGGTGTGATCAGAAGCGCTGCGGGCAGTAGTTCATCAAGGACTACCTTGATAGCATCGGACTCCAGAAGCGCGGCTCCGTGTGTGCTCACCATCACCGGATCCACGACCAAGGGAAAGCGGAAGTGAGTTGCCGCGCGGCTTACCGCAGCTATCACCGGAGCAGCC
Organism: Bdellovibrionales bacterium; assembly: GCA_020434415.1. Classification (GTDB taxonomy): domain Bacteria; phylum Bdellovibrionota_C; class UBA2361; order SZUA-149; family SZUA-149; genus JAGRAW01. Next base: position 3,162 of record JAGRAW010000048.1, on the reverse strand, counting down.
CCTAGCGCGCCGGTTTTGGCAGCTTGCGGGGGGATATCATCGAGTACAGCGGCAAGTTGGTCAGAGACCAGAGCCGAATCCAAAACCTGCACTTGCTCGACATTCACCGTGTTTTGCACAGTCAGTAGCGTTATTACGCTCATTCCGTAGACGCCATGCTGATGAAATACCTTCAAATCAGCCTGAATGCCCGCGCCGCCTGAGGGGTCGGATCCTGCTATTGTTAACGCTATCGGGGTTCGGTGAGGGTTCATTCTCGGACTATAGCAGACAGCAGGCGCAAGTGTCCTCAACCGTGACCGACGTGGAGCGCTTCAGTTGAGCTTATTGAGATGGTACCGCATGGCGTCGAGCAGCGAGGGGCGCACCGGATCGAGCTTTATGTCGTTGATCTGCTGCCGGTGGAAGAATCGGGCCAACGTGTCAAGATTCGCTTCGCTGCCGGTGACAAGGACTTGGTGGCCAATCTGATTGACGAGGCAAGATCCGAATTCGGCCTTGAGCGCTGCGACGACCGTGGCCAACGATAAGCGCTGGTGGATATCACTGCTGACTAAAATACTGCCGCCGCACAGCATGGCGCATACTTCATCTACCGCGCCGACCGTATGGACTTGTCCGTCGCGAAGGACCACTACCACATCAGCGATGCGTTCGACGACATCCATTCGGTGCGAGGAGACAATCATCGACATTCGTCGGGATTCCTCCAGCATCACGCCGGCAAGTTCAGCGGACTGCATGATATCTAGACCATCGAACGGCTCGTCGAACAAGAACAGCCGGGGGTTGGATAGAAAGCCCACCGCAGCCTGCACGCGCCGACGTTGCCCCTTGGAAAGCTCACGACCAAGCTTGCTGAACAGGCTGGTGACGCTAAGCTGTTCGACAATGCGACTACCAGCCTTTTTATAGTAGTTGCTGTCGCGGTGTTTTATCCGACACCAGAGCTTTACATAACTCTCTACCGGCAAGTCTTCGAAGACCGCACCATTTTCAGGTGAAAACGCCATATGCCGTTCCGGCACCAAGCGTGTTTCGCTCTTGTCATCCACCCACTTCGCGTGCAGCGTGCCCTGACGGGGAAGCAGTAGCTCAAGCAGTGTCTTGAGCATCGTCGATTTGCCGGAGCCATTATGGCCGATGATTGCGATGATGCGTCCGCGAACTTCGAACGCCGGAATGGTAAGCGCCAAGTTCTTTCCGTACGCGACTCGAAGTTTTTCAGCCTGCAGGACGACCTCGCCTGGGGTGTCGATCGACATGCCTAGATCTCCTCCAAGTGTGCGGCAAACCACTGTGAGTTAAGACGCATCAAAAGCAGCACCAGTAAACCGGCAAGCACAGAGTGGAGTGCGATAACCGTGGTGTTGATCGAGACGAGTGGAGAGAGCAGTATTGGACTGATGCCCACTACCGGTGTTGCCGCGATGACGTTCTGAATCAGCTCGCTGTATGGGCCGTCGTTGAACACCGCGACAAACCATACAAGGGAGCCGCTGAGACACAAGCATAGCGGCACGTACCGATAGAGAAAGCTCACCACGGTGTGGCGCTGTTTCAGCTCGGCAAGCGAGGCAACAATTGCCAGACAGCTCAAGCTAGCCGCGATGCCTGTCAGCCAAAGAGTGAACTCGGCGCCGTCGCCTACGAAGATCTGCAGTGTCTCCGCCGGAATCGCCTTCGCGTATACCACGATGGTTGCCGGAACGACGGCAAGCAAGAAAAGGCCGACGCGGACGAGAGTGATGATCCACAGCGCGGCATAGAAACTGTTTTTTCCGCAGGCCGCGACGAGGGGTAGCAGCGCACCGTTACGCGAAAAGTATTCAAGCACTTTCCTGTGCCCGCGAAGAGATAGCCATAGCGCAATGATGGTGATTGCTGCGGTGTTGAGGATCAGCACCATGATTTTGGTCGCTTGGGTCATGTTGATGGGGTGGGGCGACCCTTCAGGCTGCAGCAGTACCGTTCCGCCGATTTCACGCATCGCGTCGATATCTGCCTTGGCGCGTATGTAGTGTGTTCCGATGCGATTGTTAACCTGGGCATCGGTCAAAATAAAAATGCCAAGCGCATGAAGGCCCCGAACCTCCGAGGTTCGTTCTTCTCCGTCGCCTTTGATGACGATGTCGCCCGTGCATGAACGGCAAACGTGCAATCGGGGTGTAGAACCGTCAAAGAAGCTTAGCATCTCTCTCGAGTCATAGGTTGCAGGATCGGCGGCGCGGATTACGACGTCGTTGGTCTGTACACGGCAGCCATCGTTCGGAGGTATCTCTCCGGTGGGTGATTGCCGCCAGACGCAGAGCTGGATCGGATCAAGCAGGGCGCTTGTGCCGAAGAGTAACTGGCGAAGCCAGGCGTGTTCATCGGTCGCCATAATTCGCTTCTCGAACTGCTCCGGCGTCTCGGTAACGATGCCAAAATACGCCGAGGAGAACAGCGCTTGAGCGAGGGCGACGCAGACGCCAATAATCATTGGCCAGAGGAGCAGGGAAACGAAAAGTTTCGGCACCCGGATCAGAGAAAAAGCAAGTATAATCGCTTTCATAAGGTACAGTAGGTTATGGAGCGGCAGGACTTGGTAGGTGCTTCTAATCAGAGTCTAACCGGGGCGTTATTGCATGAGAAGGAGCGGTGGCGTATGCTGCCGGTTTTTCGTAATGGTCTAGGGCAATTAACGCGCATTTCGTAGAGGGCCGCGTGGGGAATCATATGAAACAGGAAGTTGAGCGACCGAAAGTTGCAGACGTGAACGTCTTGGCGACCGAGTTGTTGCCAACACCGGAAGCGATCAAGATGACGCTCCCGCTGACGGCTGCGGCAGAGCAGACGGTGCTCGCCGGCCGCCAGGCGGTGCAGGATGTGCTCGACCATAAGGATCCGCGACTCATTCTGGTGGTCGGTCCATGCTCTATTCATGATCTCGCCGGCGCAAAAGAGTATGCTGAGCGTCTGTGCCGACTGGCCGAGGACGTATCGGATGCGTTTCTTTTGGTCATGCGCGTGTATTTTGCAAAGCCGAGAACTACGGTCGGTTGGAAAGGATTCATCAACGACCCCCGACTGGATGATTCCTTTCGCATCGATGAAGGGCTGCACAAGGGGCGGGAGCTGTTGCTCGCGCTTGGGGATATCGGCATTCCCGTAGGCACGGAA
>JAGRAW010000489.1 GCA_020434415.1 Bdellovibrionales bacterium | reverse complement strand
AGCGCCCAACGCTGTTCGAGGTAACCGCATGGGACGCTGACGGGGGCATCCCAAGCGGCTCCCAGGCGGTGTACGAGGTTGCAGCGGCCGGTCAGCAGCATGTGCCCCTTCACGAGCGTGTGGGAGGGTCATTTGTCGGTCAAGTGCGTGTGCGAAGTTCGGAGAGTAACGGACGAGTTCTCGGCGTTACACGGGTTTATCCGCGGACGGGTGGGCGGATCGGGACAATTGCACTCATTACTCCAACCGCACTGGATCGGTGTGATGACGTGCCGGATGGTGGTGGCTCTTCAAGCTCTTCGTCCTCGAGCAGCTCGGGGTCGCCGTCCTCGAGTTCATCCGGTTCGAGCTCGTCAAGTTCATCCGGTTCGAGCTCATCAAGTTCGTCTAGTTCAAGCTCCTCTAGCTCCAGTTCCTCAACGTCCGGTTCATCCTCGGGCGGTAGCGTGCAGTGTCAGGCAACTACTTTGAAGGACGCTGGAGCGTGTCGCGGAATCAAGATCGGCTCTCCCATCTGGGAGCTCGACGATCCATCGGTAACCTCCGTGGCGCGGCGGGAGTTCAACGTCCAGACGATGACGACCTATTGGATGATCACGGAGAAGAGCCGTGGCGCTTTCGACTTCGCACTTGCCGACCGGATGATCGCATTCGCTGAAGCGAATGCAATGGAGGTGCACGGTCATCCGCTGGTGTGGGCAGACGACTTGCAAGTGCTCGATTGGGTAAAAGCACTGCCATATGCGGAAGCCGAGAGCGTGCTCCGCACGCACATCACGAAGATTGCCTCACGATATCGGGGTCGGGTCGCTGCATGGGATGTGGTGAACGAAGCGATTGCCGATGATGGCAGCGGGTTCAAACCTTCGTACTGGTTTCGGGCATTGGGCGAAAATTTCATGAGAATCGCGTTCGAGACGGCTCATGCCGCCGATCCACAGGCGACACTGCTCTATAATGAATATGGTTTGGAGACCAATGTCGAGAAGTTTGTGCAAGCACGTGACACGCTGGTGCGCTTGCGCAACGGCGGAGTGCCGATTGACGGAATCGGTTGGCAATTGCACAGCAAGGTGGATGAAGTGTTATCACCTACGTATCCGCTTGCGCGGCGGATGAAGACGATGTCGGACCTCGGATTCGTCAACTATATCACCGAGCTTGACATTCAGATCCCTGAACATACTCCGGAGCAGCTCGAGCGGCAGAAACAGGCCTACAAGAAGATCGCGCGAATCTTCCTTGGCGTCGAACGTCGCGGCTATTTTCAGACCTGGGGCACAGCGGACAAAGATAGTTGGTTGAACTGGTGGATCGGAATTCCGACTTGGCCGCTTCTTTTCGACGACAACGTCCAGCCAAAACCGGGGTTTTACGGCGTGCTCGAAGCATTTCGAGAAGGCGCTCCATGGCATGATGATCCTCTCGCCGGACTGTATCGACTTCAACACCGCTCGAGCGGTCTGTATCTCCATCAGTACTTCGATGTGAACAACTCAGGCGTTGGAGGAGTTGCGTTGAATACTGCCTGGTGGAGTCAGCTTTGGGAGCTCTACCCGGTCGGCGGAAGCAACTATCGACTGCGTTGTCGGTGGGGCGGTCGAAATCTGCATGCCACAGGCGTCGCGGTTGGCTCTCCCGTGACTGCTCACGATGAAGTTGCTGACTGGACGAGCCAACAGTGGCAACTCGAGCTGATGAGCGACGGGAGCTATCGCCTGAAGAACGTTGGGACAGGGACCTACCTGGATACCGTATCCTCGTCCAGTCACGACGCGGTGGTCAAGTCGAGCAATTCCACGTCGACAAGTCAGCGTTGGCTGTTGCAGCGCGCAGATTGATTGGAGCAGACACTCGGCAACCTTCCGACATCCCGGACACTCACGCGATGGCGGAGTGTCCGGGCCGCAAAACGATTAGGCCGAAACGGAAGTCATCAACGCTCCCGGTAAGCTCGTGTTAATGAGCAGTGCCGATCGGCTGTTCAGCGCTAGTGCTTTCAACCCTTTGGCGCGGGTTGAGTGCGAGCTGTTGCTCGTTTGGTTCGCGCCATTCGTAGGAGTCGCCTTCGGGCCCCTCGATTGCCGTCCAGTGCCAGCGCTCAGCGGAAGCGGCCAGCGCCGAGTCGTACCGCGCCTCCACTAGCTTCAGCAAGCCGTCGAGCCGAGGCTGGATGTCAGCCTTTTTGCCGCGATACGGAACAACACAGGTGACGGATACCGTTTCGGCAGGTGCTTCGTATGCCTCGGCCTTCCGCAGCTCGCGTACCAGCGGTGGAATACTGCGCTTTAGGCCGACCGTGTTTGGATCGTTGCCTGCCGCGTGCATATCCCTTCCGAGGGCTTCAAGAACGCGGATGAGCAACCCCGCGTGGCTACCGTCAACGAACTCTGCCGGACTCTCGCTAAGAGTTTCGCGAGCATCCTCGATACTCGCCAGTGCCGACGCAAAGGAATCATCGACCCAGCATTGCAGGCGACTCACCATGAGCGCCAGCTCAGAACGAATGAACGTCCAGGAAGGCTGATTGGGAAGAACCTGCGTGCACAACCGGAGCACTTGGGGCGGACCTTCCAGAGCATGTAGCGCTGTTGTCAGCAGGGACTGCGGGAACTCTTCAGACGCGAGTCCCTCTCCGAACGTTCGAACGCCCTCGGCGCAGGACGTCAGAAAATCCTCTACATCGGAAGTAACTCCGCAGACCACAAATCGCACGTAGCCGGCGAACGGTAGATCGTCGCTTTGCGAGTTGTGGGCTAGTTCGAGCAGTGGCCCAAAGCTCGCCAGAAGTTGACGAATTTCTACGAAGTTTGCTGTTGGTGCGGACAGCGCGTCGATCGCACTGCCCAGAGACGAAAGCAGGACTTCCAGTTCATCCAGGAAGGTGCTCCCTGCGATCGCTTCCGGGGGTTCGGGCAACTCCCTCACCAATCGTCTGATGTCGTGCAGCACGACGGGATATGGACACCGTCCATCTCCGCC
>JAGRAW010000488.1 GCA_020434415.1 Bdellovibrionales bacterium | reverse complement strand
TTGCCACAGCTTGTTGCGAGATGGGAGAATCGCCGCGCGATTGTTCCTATCGTGGCAAGCCACTTTCGCAATGACAATGGTGAGGCGACGGCCGCGTACTTGCTGTCATCGCGGCTTGCCGCAATGCGACGTGGCGATCTTGTTTGGTCCGTCAGGACTGACGAGCGTGGGGAGGAAGGTCGACGGCCCGAAAGGGCCTCAGCCTCGTTTCAGCTGCTCACCGATATAACCGCCGTGGTGACGTAAGGCGAAGTCTTCTCGGCTGAAGCCGCGTTGTTCCATGACCACCAAGGCGAGTGCATCGGTCAGGGCGAGCATGGCCGCGACGCTTGCCGTCGGTGTCAGCCCTAAAGGGCAAGGTTCTTGGATTTTGCCAATTTCAAGAACCACGTCACTCGCCTCGGCCAGCTTGGATTCCGCGTGCGCAGTTACGCAGATGACGTGTCCCACTCCTAGGCGACGGCAGAAATGCAGCGTTTCAAGCACCTCGCGCGTCATGCCGCTATTCGAGAATGCCAGTGCGACATCCTGTGTGCCAATGACGCCTACGTCACCGTGGGAAGCATCGCCCGGATGCAGAAAAATTGCGGGCGTCCCGGTCGTCGAGAATGTGCTTGCGGCTTTCTTTGCAATGTAGCCGGCTTTGCCGATGCCGAACGTAATGACCTTGCCGTGGCATCCGAGGAAGAGCTGCACCGCACGCTCAAAGTGCTCGTTGATCGGCACATTGCGGATGGCATCTGCCTCGGCAAGAAGGATCTGTTTGGCGCGTTCTCTCATGAAATTTCAACACTCGGCTTTTCTGGACTACCTGCAGTTCGCGCACCGTATGCGAGCCCGTAGCGTTCTCAGTTCGGGGGCGCTCGCCGGAGGGGCGTCGGGATTGAACGAAATAGTATAGTCCGCCAATCCGAACGGCTCAACTTCACTTGGTCCGACCGCCGGAAGGGCTCGCACCCTCGTATGTGAAACCACTCCGGCGACTTCGACCGCTTTGGCCTCGACGCCGCTCACATTTCGCACCGTGACTACTATATTTGCTAGTTTTTCCCTCCGTAGACGACGCAGGGTCGACTGGGACATCTTTACCGGGATCTCGTCACCTTGAAACTGCAGCAACAGGTCGCCATCAAGACGTGCTTCGGAGCAGCGTGAGGCGAAGGATACCGACGAACCACGGAATCCGTCGAGACAGACGACGCTGCCGTCGGCGTCGGCACCGGCACTACAATCATCGCCGCCATGCTTCTCGCAGGTCGGTGGCGTTGCGTTCTTCAAGTCTTGGATTTTCTCTACCAGGTCTTCCTTGCGAATAGGAGGCAGCTCGGCAGGAACGGCATTGGTCGCTTGGGGTTCTGTCGAAAAATGCAGTCCGCCTTCCTCGTCAGTCCAGGTATAGACATCTTCAGCGGAGGCCGTTCGCTGCGGAAACCCGAATGCTAGGCAGACAACGCAGGTAAGAAGACAGCGGAAGGCGAAAGACGATGTTCGAGCGCTAGCCTGCGTCGACTTCGTTGTCGTCACCGGAAAGCTGATACTCCTTGAGCTTATATAGCAGCGTACGATGACTGATCTCCAGAAGCTTTGCGGCATGAGTGCGATTCCCTTTCGTCTTCTCAAGTGCGCGGCGGATCAGTGACTCTTCGAGCACACGGGTGTGTTGCTTGATCGACAACTCGTCAGTTGGGAGCAAAGCTGCGGGGTTGCCTTGGTTGCCGGATGCTGTGGGGGCGCTCCCGCGGACCGTTCGCGGCAAACTGGCAACACTAATCTCGTCGCCCTCGGTCAAAATCATAGAGCGTTCGACGCAGTTTTCCAACTCCCGAATATTACCCGGCCAGTCGTGGTCCATTAAAATCGCGATAGCTTCTTTGCTAATCCCATAGACCGGGAGTCCCAGTTTCTCCTGGTTCTTCTTGATGAAGAAGTTGACCAAAAGAGGGATGTCTTCTTTGCGTTCGCGAAGGGGCGGAATCTTGAGTGTAATGACGTTCAGCCGATAGAAAAGGTCGTCGCGGAAGCGACCCTCTATCACGTCGTTTTCGAGGTCCCGTAAGGTTGCTGCTATGACCCGGACATCAATCGGTATCACCCGTGAATCTCCTACCGGGCGAATTTCATTTTCCTGCAGCACTCGAAGAAGCTTTACCTGCAGGTGCAGCGGCAGTTCCCCGATCTCATCGAGCAGAATCGTGCCGCCTTCCGCTTCCTCGAGCAGCCCTTTCTTGTCTCGCGTGGCGTCGGTGAAGGCGCCGCGTTTATGTCCAAAAAGCTCGGATTCGAGCAGGTTTTCAGGGATTGCGCCGCAGTTGATGGCGACAAAACGACGATTCTTCCGTGCGGAATTATGGTGAATCGCTTTTGCAATAAGCTCCTTACCGGTTCCCGACTCTCCGTAGAGGAGCACCGTAGTTCGGTAGTCTGCAACCTTCTTGATGGTTTCAAAGATCTCGAGCATCGAGGGGCTGTTGGCGACGATATTGCTGAAGCTGTACCGTTTGGCAACCTGTCGTCGGAGCATTTCATTCTCGCTGCGGAGACGGTTTCGTTCTTTCGCCTTTTTTACCGTGACCAACACGTCAACCGCTTCAAACGGTTTTGCGAGATAATCGTCCGCGCCGCGCTGAATCGCTTCCAGCGCCTCATCCACCTGCTGAGGCCCGGCGGATTCAGACATGAGAATGAGAGTTGTATCCCGCTGGTGTTCCGCGAGCTCCTTGGTGAAAGCCTGTTCTGCCTCGGGATTAGGAAGATCGCAGAGAACGATGCTGAAGGCGTTTTTTTGAAGCGCTTGCAGTGCCGTCGGCCTGTCGACCGCAGCTTCGGGCTCGTAGCCCGCACCACGCAAAATCTCTGACAGGTGACGAGCAGCATCGCCATCAGGGTCAACGATCAGTACTTTCTTTCCTTCAACGGCTTCCATGCAGCAGTAGCCCCTACAGTAAACGGAAGAAAGGAAGGTCGACGAAAACGTAAAGAAGTG
>JAGRAW010000487.1 GCA_020434415.1 Bdellovibrionales bacterium | reverse complement strand
TGGCGCTGTCCGCCGGGTATCCTGCGCTCTCCAAAGTGGGCGAGGCAACGCCTGATGAGCGCTGCATGCTGTATGTCGCCGCAACCCGTGCTCGGGAACGATTGCTGGTCTGTCGAGCTGCGGTAGCTGCTGCGCCTAATCAGACGTCTCTTTAGATAAGGCGGTCTTGCATGTTCATACCTAGGATTCCGGTCGAAGTTCCTGCCGACGATATCTTCCGTAATGATGCCCTTAAAAGGGAGAAGTCAGTGGACGCGCTGTCGCAACTTATCTTCGGGGTCCCGGGCGGATTCGTGCTGAGTATGGATGGAAGTTGGGGCTCCGGAAAGTCCACATTTTTGAAGTTTCTTCAGACCAAACTGCGCAACGAAGGGAGACTAGTTGTTCCCTTCGATGCATGGGAGGCAGATTTTCTTGAAGAGCCTCTAATAGCGTTACTTTCAACGCTGGAGTCATCCGTGAAGGAGTATTCTAAGTCGAGCAGTTCGCATCCGGACATCGCTGCGCTGTTGGATCGCCTAATGAAAACTGCGTGGCAGCTCGGACCCGTAGTAATGAAGGGCGCCATCAAATACGTCCTCAGGACCGACGAAGACCTCGAGACATTTTTTAGCAGCTCTGCTGAAAAGATGGTCGAAATGCAGGTAAAGCGGTTTGAGTGCGCGCGAAAAGAGCTTGACGACTTTCGTGCAAGGCTCGGGGACCTCGCGCAGCGCATGTCCGAAGCCGGCCTCGGGCCAGTGGTCTTTATCGTGGACGAACTTGATCGTTGCAGACCGACATATGCGATTCAGCTACTTGAATGTGTCAAACATCTCTTCAAAGTCGAGGGAGTGACGTTCATTTTGGCGGTCGATCGCGGTCAATTGGAAAAGGCTGTCGGTGTGATTTACGGAATGGAAGTTCACGCCGCCGGTTATTTAAGAAAGTTTTTCGACATCGATTATCGATTGCCGGATCCAAGCATCGAAAGCTATTGCGGCTATAGGCTGAGAGCCGTCTTGTCGCTTAGAGGACGCAGCGACTTCGACAAGCATGAGTTGTCAGAATGTCTAACGCTGTTGGCGTTGTCCTCTAAAGCACTTAGCCTGACTCTGCGAGAGATTAACGAATGTTGCACAAGATTTGTGATAGCATTATCCGCGGCTACGAAACGCCGACCGCCCGCGTCAGCGCTTATTTTGCTTTGTGTGCTGAGAGTAAAGGAAAGAGAGAAGTATAAGCTCTACACTTCCCGAGCACTCACCGGTCGACAACTGCTTGCCGAGCTTCCGCAGTTCCATCAAGCCATCCAAGGAAGTGGGGACGACTCTATTCCCGCTCTTGGTATGATTTATTCTGCGTTTGCAACGCACTCAGAAGTCAAGACACTGATCGCTGAGTTTTCCAAAGAAGCTGACGAGGAAACGAACGAAAGCCGCAAGAAGCAGCTTGGATGGCTGATCGCCTATCTTGAATGGATGACGCAAGCATTCGTCGGGGCGCCCGGTGCGGGCTTTGGTAATGAAATTGTGTTGAGCATGGAACTTCAGGAGAGCTTTGAGTTTTCAGCGTCCACGGAGTGAATCTCCCTCAAGCTTTCCTATCGCCCTGGAAATAGCAGGCAAAGGTTGGATAAGGAACGAAGCGTCGTAACAGCGACTTCCAATGTTGGACCGAAAGCGAGGATCTAACGCCTTCACAATCTGCTTCTCGCTCGTTCGATAGTCGCAGTTACTCGAAATGCCCTGGATCTACAGAGACGGGCGAATTATAGCGATGGCCAGTTCTGACTGAGAACACTACCACGAGGAGGTTCATCCCTTAGTGCCGCTCGATCTCTCCCAAACGCTTGTCGTCGGTATTTCGTCCACCGCGCTCTTCGATCTTACCGAGGCGGACCGATTCTTTAGGTCACACGTCAGAGACGATAGCGAGAAAGCGGTAGCGCTGTACCGACAATACATGCTGGAACGAGAGGAAGAGGATCTTGCCGACGGCACCGGTATGCCTCTGGTTGAGGCACTTTTGAGGCTTAACACCCATAGAAAAGACACCGACCCTCCTCTCGTGGAAGTGGTGGTTATGTCTCGCAACAGTCCAGAGACAGGAGTACGGGTGCTCAACAACGTGCGGAGGCGGCAGCTCGCTATCTCTCGTTATGCATTTACGGGCGGAGGATCAGTTGTCGCTTATCTCGATGCGTTCGATGTAGATCTCTTTCTCACAACCGATGTAAGTGATGCGCAAGCCGTTATTGACGCCCAAACTAGCGCGGCCGCCATCCTTAGGGACCGACCCACGGAATTTCAAGCAGCATCCGAAAGCGAAGTTAGAATAGCGTTCGATGCCGACGCTGTGCTCTTCGACGACGCTAGTGAACTAATTTACAAATCAGAAGGTCTGGATAGGTTTCACGCGCACGAAAACGAACGCAGAGACGATCCGCTGGAGGAGGGACCGTACGCTGTCTTACTTAAGAAGCTTGCCAAATTGCAACAGAGGCTTCCTTCTCCGGTGGAGTTTTCACCGGTGAGAATTGCAGTTGTCACTGCAAGAAATGCTCCTGCCGAAATGCGGGTGATCAAGACACTCCGCAACTGGGGTGTATACGTTAATGAGATGCTGTTTTTGGGCGGACTAGAGAAGGCGAAGTTTCTGAAGGCCTTCAATCCTCACATATTCTTTGACGACCAAGAACTCCATCTTGCCGCTGCTGCCCGAGTCGTCCCGTCGGCGAAAGTTCCAATCCGCTCCAACTCACAGCTTAAGATGTTTGAAGAGAGATAGGACGGATCTCGAGATGAATCTCAAGGAAGCAGAAAGCGGTGTTCCGGTGAAGGATCTTTGGTCGGAATCATGGAGCGAGTGATGCAACCTTCTACACCTGGCGGAACAAGTCTGGCGGGATGGAGGTCAGCGTCGCTTACGATCCGCATGGGGAGGCGCTGGAACGGTCGGTGGCGCCGTGGTCGGGCTCTACGCGGGCAAGGTCTTCGTTTAGTAC
>JAGRAW010000486.1 GCA_020434415.1 Bdellovibrionales bacterium | reverse complement strand
CCCCTGGCTCCGCAGAACGATCGGGGTCGAGCAGATAGGAGCTACCGAACAGCACCGGTCCCAACAGAAGCGCGAGCAGTACCGGGAGAGCAAAGCCGGACAGAGCAAAGATACCAGTTCTCAGGTGCCCTCGTCGCACGCTCTGCCCCCACGTCGACGGATCAGTCTACGGAGTCCTCTTCTTCGTCATCGTCGAACGAGTCGTCCTCGTCTTCACGCGCAGCGAACCGAGCCTCAATCGCCTGGCGACCGGCCTCAACCGCTCGATCCTCTTCGGCCTTGGTCGCTTCAGCAGCAACGACTTCGACCTCGATGGTTACCACGACTTCGGAGTGAAGCTTAATCTTCACCTTATGAGTGCCAAGCTTACGAATCGGCTCTGCGAGCAATACGCGCCGTCGGTCGATCTCGAATCCCATCTCCGTCAGCTTCGCGGCAAGGTCTCGGGCGCTCACGGAGCCGAACACTTTGCCGCCGCTTCCTACACGAAGCGGCATTTCCGGGCGTAAAGCGCCGAGCTGCTTCCCGCGTCCCTCGGCATCGCCTTTGAGCCGCTTCTTCTTCGCTTCGATCTGACGCATACGATGCGCGACTTGCCGGGCGTTCCTGGTCTCAGCCTCGATCGCGAAGCCGCGCGGAATCAAAAAATTCCGTGCATACCCCGGTTTTACCTGAACGGTCTCGCCGATATCGCCTACACCGACTACATCATCGGTAAGAATGATCTTCATGGTCGCTTCCTTCTGTCCTTTCGCTCAGCCACCCTAGCTGGCGTGAGCACTCATCTCGTCCTGATCGTCATCGGAGTCGTCACCGGACGACGTACCGCCATCTCTTCCTCGGAAGTCACGATCTCGGGGACCGCGCTCACCGCCACGACGATCCGGACGCCCTTCTTCGCGGGCACGCGGGATGAAATCCGGCGCGTACTTGTCCTTGTGTACGACAAGGAAACGCAGCACATCGTCCATGATTCGAAGCTGACGATTCAGCTCGCTCACCAGGGAATTCTCGCCGCTTGCAATCAGTACGACGTAGGTGCCCCACTCTTTCTTGTTGATGGGATACGCCAATTGCCGCCGGCCCCAATGATCCTCGCGATCGACCTCGCCACCGTTCGCTTTCACGATCGATGTGACCTTCTGGACAATTTCCTTCACCCCTGCCTCGTCTCGCTCGGTGTCGATTACGAGAGCTATTTCATACTTGCGGACCATACCCTTCATTCATTCCATTCGATGTTGACATCATCGGCCGCCGACAGCCGCTGCTATCGGCGCTCCGTTTTCCTACAACAGGGGTGCGATGACAAGCGCCACGATAGACATCAGTTTCACAAGGATGTTCATCGCCGGCCCCGAGGTATCCTTGAACGGGTCCCCGACGGTGTCACCGATAACTGCAGCCTTATGCGCTTCTCCACCCTTTTTCTCACCTTCGACCACCCCTTCCTCGATCATCTTCTTCGCGTTGTCCCAGGCGCCCCCTGAGTTCGCCATGAACAGCGCCAGCACCACCCCGGTAATCAGTGAACCGGCCAGCATACCGCCGAGTGCTTCCGCGCCGAGGATGAAGCCGACGAGTAATGGTGCAAAAATGGCTGTAAGACCCGGAGCAACCATTTCGCGAAGTGCAGCTTTGGTCGAAATTTCCACACAGCGTCGAGTATCGCCCTTCACTCCTTCCTTCCCTTCGAGCAATCCGGGAATCTCACGAAACTGCCGCCGAATCTCGGCCACCATGGACGACGCGGCCTTTCCTACCGAGGTCATGGTTAGCGCCGCAATCACGGCCGGAAGCGCCGCACCGATGAGCAAACCGACGACCACGAGGGGTTCAGTCAAGCTCACGGTGATTCCCGCCCCTTGATGCACCGCCTGCGTGTAAGCAGAAAACAACGCTAGGGCAGTAAGCGCGGCTGATCCGATAGCGAATCCCTTCCCGATAGCAGCAGTAGTGTTACCGAGACTATCCAGGCGATCCGTGATCTTTCGAACGTCGGGTCCAAGCCCCGACATCTCTGCGATTCCGCCTGCATTGTCGGCAATCGGTCCATAGGCGTCGACACTCATGGTCACCCCGACTGTCGCCAGCATGGCAACTGAGGCAATGCCGATACCGTAGAGTCCGGCAAAGTAGTTGGCGACGATAATTGCCACAGCGATTCCGAGAATCGGCCAGGCCACGCTACGAAAGCCAACTGAAAGACCACTGATGATGTTGGTCGCGGATCCGGTTTTGGATGCCTCGACGATTTCACGTACCGGCTTGGATGACGTGTAGTACTCCGTCAACAGTCCGATACCGATGCCGGCAACCGCTCCTGCAACCGCAGCCAACCAAATGCCGATCTTCAATGTCGAAAGGAAGGACACGTACACGAACGCAGCCACAAGAAAGAGGCCCGCGGCAAGCAGCGTCGACTTTCGCAGAGCATCGCCCGGATCCGAGTCCTTCAGCTTGCTCATCGCCTTGACGCCGACAATGGAGCACACCAATCCGATAACCGAAAAAATGAGCGGCGCTCCCATTAGGGCATAGCGGAATGCAGCGGCGTCCATTTCGGCGCCGCCATCGAGGGTATAGTTCGTGATATCAGCCAGTCCTTGAGGAGAGAGCGTCGCAGCGATTGCCACCGTGGCGATGATACCTCCTACATAGGATTCGAAAATGTCGGCGCCCATGCCGGCGACGTCGCCGACGTTATCACCAACGTTATCAGCAATTACGCCCGGGTTACGTGGATCATCTTCGGGTATACCGGCTTCAACCTTTCCGACGAGGTCGCTGCCGACGTCTGCTGCCTTAGTATAGATACCGCCTCCCACACGACCGAAGAGCGCTATCGAAGACGCTCCCATCGCAAAGCCGGTGATGTGCTGCACAGAATCGCCGGAACCGTAGAGCCAAAACAAGATGCCGACGCCTAGGAGGCCGAGGCTCGCGACACAAAGGCCCATGACGGCGCCACCGCTGAATGCGATATAGAGCGCTTCT
>JAGRAW010000485.1 GCA_020434415.1 Bdellovibrionales bacterium | reverse complement strand
AGTGTGTAAACACGAAGTCTTTACTTGCAGGACCTGAAAAAGTCCATGGATAGACTTTTGGGGCAGCGTACATCAGCCGAAGAGGGTCAGGTCGCTGATGAGCGATCATCGGAGGCAGCGCGAATCCGCTAGGTCAAGCGAAGGGACATGGCTATGTGGACCGTTGTCTCGCTCAAGCGGAAGGAACGGCTCTGCGATGAATTAGGCTTTGCAGTTCGTCGTAGTCGATCTCCGTCAGCCCATCCAGCTCTGATTGTAGCTGGCGATACGGGTTTTTCAAGAACTGCGCATACTGCTCGTCGTATCGGTGCTGGAAGTAAGCCTGCACCCGGGCGACGCAAAGGAAAGTGTCGGTGGCAGCGGCAGCGCTCGCTTCGAGATTAGCGGAAATTAGCTCAGCGGATGAGGTTTTCTTCATACCAGAAGTAGTTTCAAGATTTACAACGAAGGGTGGCAACTTCTCTCCGGAGCCTGTCTCTTCGCTAGCATTACTCTGCAGATCGGTTGCCTGCGTAGTTTTCTTGAGCATCTTTCTGCTCCTTTCTCGCCAAACACGGAACTGCTAGTGTCCACCGACGGTCCTTCGACCGGACCTACGAGGGAAGCTCTTGATTGACCCGGGAATCATCGCCCGCTGCCGGTAGAAATCTGCGTAATGTCCGAAGCTACACCGCAAGAAAGGAGCGAGCAGGTTGCCGATGCCGGCCGCCACACCGCCCTTTACGGTCTACTTGACGCTCTCGATGCGGACGTGAAGCGTCGGGAAGTGAGAGTTATCCGCACCGGCGTTTTTGTACACGAAGATGCCGTCGCCGCCGCCCTCTCCGCCTATCAGCAGTGGTTAAACACGATTTCGGGCGGTACCAGCAGCACCAAGAGTGTTGAGAAGCTGCGGCGAAGGTTGTTTAACACCGAAACACCGCAACTCTTCTACTTACTTGACGGTAACCGTTGCTTGCCTGGTTACCTAATGCCCAGCGGCGATGAACCGCTGTCTAGGGATCGTCTGAGAGCGCTTTGGAGCGAAGCTCCCTTGCTCGACACCAGAGAGTATCTGCATCCTCGGGATCCTATTCTTGAACGTCTGAATGGCGTGTATCCGTCGGCGAAAGGCGGAGAGGGATTCGGCGTCGACATCGAGATTGAATCTGGACGCATCCGAGTTAACGAACCTGTGCTGAGAAGCTTTGCGAAGGCTTTAAGGGGCTCTGCTCTCGCCAAAGAATTTCCGGATGCAGTCCAGGCGCTGCGGGCCTCCATCGGTCCGCTGCAACGGGCGCTTGCTCAGGCGAAGCGCATTCCACCGAAACAGCGACTATTGGTGCCGCAGGCGTATGTAAAGGGCTCCTTTGTCTTTAGCCGCTTCGGCACGCTGGTGCTGGTTGCCGATGCCACGGGGCAATCGCTGTTGGGTTGTTATGAACCTGGCAGTGGCGGACTGCGTCAGTTTGTTGATGATGAGGTCGAGCAGCTTGGCAAGCGGCGTGTGGAGATCGTGGAGCTGACGCCCAGCGATCGACGATTTCTGGGGACGCTTCGGCTGAAAGGAAAACAGTACCGTTTGCACCGTAAAGCGTTTCTGGAAGTCGTGCGCGAAGCGGGTCGATCCCCATCGTTGAGGCGCAAGCTGCCGAACCGATACACGGTCCGTGACTGTTTGCTGGAGCTCGCAAATCTACTGAAGGGAGCGGACTGGGTGTATTTGAAAGACGTCGGTGAGACAACGGCGAAGGCGGGAAAGAACCGTAAGCCAAGTCAAAAGCGTCGGCTGCAGTTCGGGCCCTGGCTGTTTGAGACCGGAGAAAACTTTTCGATTGTCGGGTGTCGCGAGCGTAAAAAGTCGGGTGATGCTTCGAAGAGAGAGAATCGTCGGAAGCTGCGCGGCTAGCGCGCGTTCGGAGGCAGGTTTCTGCTAGTCCGATACGGATTCGTATCGCACCTCGAGGACTTCCAGCTCCCGCTCTCCTTGCGGTGAGCGGAAGGTGACGAAGTCTCCCGCTTTCGCCTTATGCAGCGCACGAGCTAGCGGAGAGAGCCAACTTATTCTTCCTCGATCCGGGTCGGACTCATCAGCCCCAAGAATGGTATACGTGCGTTCCTTGTCATCCTCGTCCAGAAGGCGGACTGTCGCTCCAAACAGTACCTGATTCGAGCGCACGGTGCCGGGGTCGATAATCTCTGCGGCTTCCATCCGCGAGCTGAGGAAGCGCAACCGCCGGTCTATCTCACGAAGGCGCTTCTTCCCGTAATGGTAATCGGCATTTTCGGATCGGTCACCGTTGCTGGCAGCCCACGCGACCACATCGACTACTTGTGGGCGTTCTTCGTGTTTCAGCCGTCGGAACTCCTCCTGCAGCTTTCGAAATCCTGAAGGAGTGATGTAGTTCTTCTGTTCCATACGGACCTCGGGCAAGATTCACGAGCCCCATCACGACACACGAAGACCGCTGACGGCAGCAGCCGACGCCTGACGAGATAAACGTCGGGGGAATGAAACGGGGAAGGAGAAGTGCGACTACGCGCTCTTCTTTTTCTTCTTCGGCGGCTCTTTCTTGGCGTATTTCTTGCGGAACTTGTCGATCCGGCCTTCCGTGTCCACCAGTCGCTGGGAACCGGTATAGAACGGGTGCGAGTAGCTGGAAATCGCAAGAGTATATAGCGGATACTCATTGCCATCGTCCCACGTGATCGTTTTTTCCGTATCAACCGTGGAGCGAGTCAAGAATCGTTCTCCGGCAGTCGCGTCTTCGAAGACAACCGGGCGATAGTTTTCGGGATGGATCTCTTTTTTCATCGTTCGATACCGAGCGCTAGGACTACCAGCTCGCTTTGGTTACCCCCGGCAGCTCACCAGCTACCGCCTTCTCACGTAGTTTATTTCTGCCGAGGCCGAACTTGCGGTAGAACCCTCTCGGCCGTCCGGTCAGGACGCAACGATTTCGGACGCGTGTCCAGCTCGAGTCCCGCGGCAAGCTGCGAAGCTTACGTCCCGCCTCTTCTT
>JAGRAW010000484.1 GCA_020434415.1 Bdellovibrionales bacterium | reverse complement strand
TAATCGGCTTTGCCAGAAGAGAAGACTTGAAAATGGCGAGTTAGGCACAGAATCGATCGAGGTTAAGGGAACATCGCTCTATGTCGGAGATCGGGTAACGTTTACTCGCAACAACGCATCGCTTCTTGTTCGAAACGGTAATTTTGGCACTGTCGTTGACATCGATTCAGAGCGGCAACAAATACGGGTTGAACTTGATTCAGGGTACCGAGTGCAAGTTGCTCTTGATGCATACGACGATCTGACGCTTGCCTATGGGGTCACCACGCATAAAGGGCAAGGACAGACCGTGGAATCAGCGTACGTACTAGCCGGTGGCTCAATGACGGACAGGGAGCTTTCGTACGTTCAGGCATCAAGGGCTCGTGGGGCGACGCACATCTTCACCGATGAAGTGTCGTCAGGCGAACGGCTTGAGCAACTTGCAAAACAAATGAGCACGTCAAGGGCGAAAGATCTTGCGCATGATTATTTGATAGAGGCAGCATGATTGAGTGGGACCGCATGCTTGCCATACTGCTTGTCGTTCTTTCAGTCGCTGGCATTGCTGGGATCAAAGCAAGCTCCCGTCAGCGGCAATTTGAACGTGGAAGAAAGCTCTCACGCGAGTCAAAGTACGGAAGGAAAGGAGAGGGGCTTCGGTGGGGAATCTGCTGGATTCCAGAAGATCAAGCGACGCAGCATTTTTTGGCTGTTGGAACAACTGGGTCGGGAAAATCGCTTGTGCAGCGGCTTCTCATGAAGTCAGCTCTTCTTGAGATCAAACCGGGAGCAGACAAGCGGGCGCTCATTCTGGACGCCAAGAATGACACTGTTTCCTTTCTAGATCGAATTGGGAGCAAGTGCCCGGTCTACACGCTAAATCCGTTTGATGGAAGATCTGAGCGTCCAACGCCTGTAGCATGGGATATTGCAGTGGACATTACCTCCGCATCGAGGGCCTTAAATCTTGCAGCAGCACTTATTCCAGCTGAGAAAAGCGGTAGCAACCGCTACTTCACAGACGCTGCGCGAATGGTTGTTGCAGGCGTTATTGAATCGCACATTACTCATTCGCCAAGAAAGTGGACATTTGCCGATCTGGTGCTGACAACGCTCTCAATGGACGCCACAAAGCGGGTGCTCTGCCGCGATGAAAATGGAAAATCGGTCATCGCAAATTTTCTTGCTGATGATCGCACTGCGTATCAGGTATTTACAACAGTCGTTTCACGGATGGCGTATTTCCGCTCGATTGCCGGACTCTGGCAAGAGGCTGAGAACAGGCTAAGCCTTCGGGAATGGCTCTCCGATGAATCGATACTTCTCCTCGGAGTCGATGCAACGGCTAGAACGGCACTCGATGCGATAAACGAAATAGTCTTTCGGGTGCTTGTGGAAGAGATCGATGCGCAGCAGGACTCTGAAACTCGCAGAACCTGGGTCTGGATTGATGAAGCAAGGCTCTCTGGACCGCTTCTCCGTGGAGAGATGCTTCCCTACCTCGCCGTCAAGGGACGCTCGCGCGGGGCATGCTTGGTACTTGCATTTCAGGATATCGAGGGCTTCCGGGAGGCTGCCGGGGTTAAGATCGCTCACGAGCTTATTGCGCAGTGCAGCCACAAGGCACTTCTACGACTTGAAACAGATGAGAGTGCAGCCTGGGGCGCAAAGCTCCTCGGCCAGTACGAGGTATTGGAGCACATGCGAAGTACTCCAGCTAACCTGCTTTCCTCGGGAAGCAAGACGGAGCAGCTCTCTCGCAGGGATGCAGTGCTTGCAAGCGAGTTCTACACCATTCCGCCAACTAACAGGCAAAATGGATTAACCGGCTATTTTGTATCGCCAGAGTTTGGCGCGCTTCGCGGCTGGCTCTCGCCCGATGATGTAGCCGAAATTGTGTCCTCATCGGGTTCTGGTCAGTTCGTCTCCCGAGGTGAAGTTGACCAGGCACTGTCCCCGTGGTCAGACGATGACTTGCTTCGCCTTGCGCTCGCAGTCGAGAAAGAGGTTCCTGCCAAGTCTTCACTTCGTCTTAAGAAGCGACAAGGCATTGACGGAAAGCAAGATCGAGACTCCGGTTACATCGTTTTCTGAGCCGTGCCACATCATGGCACCGGGGACGGTTCGATAAATCCAAACAGTGATGGCTGGAGTAGTTCTTGCATCTGCTTCCTTGCCTCAGCTTGCAATTCAGGCATGCAGCGGTCTCCACGAAAGTGCCGTCTAGATATTTCGAGGAAGTACTCGATGCATTCTTGTCGTGTTCGGAAAATCTCGTGGGTGTATACCCCTGCGTGATCGCCTGTATCGTACCCAATTTCGACGCGAACGTAGAAGGTTCCATCGTATAGCCAGTCAATCTGGTATGCTGCTCTGGCTTTTCGATTTTGCGTGACGAGTTCCCTTCGTCCTTCCTCAAAGGCCACTTCTTCGGTTCGCTCGACTCGGTTTTCGGTGCAAAAAAGTGCTCCGTCCATTTCTGCAACAAACCGGGTCCAGACGTGCCGCTCAACGACGTGAACGATCTTCGCCGACGTGCACTGGAGACGGGGCAGATCTATTACTTCACGCTGGATGCCTTTTGTCCGACGCTTCGGTTGGTTATTCTCAACTTGTCTCATGTTGTCCTCCGTGATTCTTAAAATGTTGAGTCTCTCGACTCGATTTCAGGCAAACACGGCAGACAAGGTGGAGCCTTTGGGCTGTGCCCAAAGCAGCAGTGACGGTGAAGCCGGAACGGACCTTGGCTGCCGTGACATACTGAGGACTGAAGAGAGAAGATAAAGACCATCTATAAAGATGGAAAGGAAGAGGCTTTCGGTGGCGTGCAATGGAGAAAGCCTCTTTTAAAAAGGTCTAAGACCTGTTGCGGGATTTCCGGCAACAGATCCTAGAACAAAACCCTTCGCCGACGTAGTAGAAGGCAGTTTCGCCAACATAGAGCGGGCAGCCGCAGTAGCAGCATGCCGCCTCTTCTGTGTGTCGATTGATCCGATACGATGCCGGGATTGGACCAGGGTCCTTATCC
>JAGRAW010000483.1 GCA_020434415.1 Bdellovibrionales bacterium | reverse complement strand
CGGCAATCAACGCACGCCGGGATCGTTATGCCAAGCCACGGCCGATTCGTCGGCGCTTCGAGCCAACCATTCTCCGAGTACAAACGCCGGCCCGGCGATCGGATTGGCCACAACTGGCGGATTCCTAATGTGCAGGGTAAGCGGGCCGTGCGACATGTGCTCTTCGACGCCAACTTCTGGAAGTCGTTCATCTACTCGCGGCTCGCTGTCCCGATGGGCGACCGCGGTTGCCTATCGCTGTTCGGCGACAAGCCGGACCGTCATCGTCTGTTCGCGGAGCACCTCACCGCCGAGTACCGCGTGCGGACCGCAGGTCGCGGCCGAACCGTCGACGAATGGAAGCTCCGCCCCGAACGGGGTGACAACCACTGGCTCGATTGCCTGGTCGGTTGCGTTGTCGCGGGGTCGGTTCAAGGAGCAATGCTCCCTGGCACACAGGCGACCCGCGCCGTCAAGACGCGGCGCATCAGCTTCGCAGAACTGCAACGGAGAAGACAGGCATGACAGAGAACAAGAAGCCCGCCCAAGAGGACGATCGCGGACTTCGCTGCGGCCAATGTGGCAGCCGCAAGTTCGCAGTGATTTACACGAGAGCTGCTCGCAACAAGACGCTAATTAGGCGTCGCGAGTGTCGCAACTGCGGTACACGTCTGACGACCTGGGAACGCCAAATTGGCTGCCCAGCGGAGCCCTCAGGCGGCGGTGATCGCTAAATGCAGAACTTTCTAGTGATTTGCCATGCTAGTGCCGCCGCAACGAGCGGCCCGATGGACGCAAACCCCTACACAGGATATACTTCCGTCAAGATTCGCATTGGTCTTGCCGATGAGTACGAATGACGATGACTCCGCAGTAGCTTCTGGTGGTAGGGGTGCACCATGCTCGAAGATTCGATGGCACTAGAGAACATTCAGCTTGACGCAGAAGACGTGGTGCTTCTGATCCTTGAAGCGAATGAGCGCCTACTGCGCAAGCCGTCGCTGAATGGAATCACGCGGCTTGAGAAACTCTTGTTTTTGCTAGAGCGTGAAACGCACTTCGAGGGCATCGGGGCTTTCTTCGCCTTCGAACCTCATAACTTCGGACCGTTCTCCAAAGAAGTCTACGAAGCGATTGATTTCCTCGATGCCTGTGAGCTTATCAGCGTTCGAGAGAAGTCATACTCCTCGCCTTACTCATCTGCTGATGAACGCAAGCTCTTGTCTGAGATTTCAGAGAATGATGTTACTGAAGATCCGACCGAGCCTCGCCTTGAGGTTAAAGAGCGACAGTTCCTCCTAACCGAGAATGGTCGCAAGGTTGCTCAGATACTTCGAGAGGGGATTCAACGCCGCAAGCCATCAGACGTAAGTGAACTCGACTCGATTGTGCGCAAGTACGGGACTGCTCCACTCAACCAGTTGATCCGATACGTATATCGCCAGCATCCAGACATGACTGTCAATAGCATCCATCCCGAAGCACAGAAGCTCTAGGTGTAGGAGTACATTATCGATGCTTCTGGTGCTAGCCAATGCCTCACCGTCAACGCCTTCGTGGATTCTCTTGGGAGCGTCAGTCGCATGGGCTGCCTTATGGATCAATCTTTCAGTAGTCCCATTCTTCTTTAAAGGCGAGACACTTTATCAGGACTACTCTGCGAGTGGGCGCCTCAACGCATCGCTAGCCTCGATCGAGAGCAGTCAAGTGATTCCTGCTCTCGCTAAGATGTTCGTTCAAGCCGCCCAGGCTCAGCATGATAAGCGCAAGCGTCCTGAGCACGAGATTGTCGAGCTCTTAAACTCAGTTGAGTTTCTGCCGCACTTGAAAGATGCTCAAAAAGCGATGGGCGAAATGGAGAGCCTAAAGCTGCAGTACAAAAAACTCCGGCAATGCTCGAAGCGGATTTGGCAATTCGGATTGGCGCACAGCCTATTGACTCCTGCTATCTGTCTCCTTTGCATGCTGCTGATTCCACATTGGGCATACGGAACGTGGGTTGTCACCGCGCTTAGTGTTGTATGGCTTGTAGCTCTGGTGCTTTCCGCCTCATCCTTTTGGAGATTCCACGGTTTAGCTCATCACTTTACAGCGGCGCTCGACGTCGACGGAGGATCGTGACGTGTCAACTGTTCCACCGCCTCCTGAAAGCGCGCTTGCTCACCCCGTCAAGGGTCTATTTCCTGCGGCGAGGTATGCATGCTACGAAGAGGTCCCGCTCGCTCGAAAGCGGATTGACCTGATTTTCCTAGAACTTGAGTTGCAGCAAACCATTTCTGTGGAATTAAAAATATCGGATTGGAAGAGGGCGCTTTGGCAAGCAGTGGTCAATTTTCAAGTGTCCAACGAATCTTATATCGCGATATGGCATGAATACGTGCATCGCGCCACGAAGCAACGTTCGCTGCTCTCCTCGTACGGAGTTGGTTTAATTGCGGTAGACAGCAGGCAGGCCGCGATCGTGATACCATCGAATGAACCGCCGCGACAGATTCCAAGGTCCCGCAAGCGCCAGTGGTATCACCATCTGCTTCAAGCGCATTAGTTCAGAAGGTGATTGCGGATGCAGCACTACTTGACCTACCAACATAACGTCCAACGTCTCTTTCGTGAGCATCGCGACAAGTACGACGGGGTGATCATTCCCCTGTCTATTGCGACTTCTTTTCCTACAGGGACTTTTGGTTTCGTACGTGCTCTGTGCGCATCCGACGCATCAAAGCAATACGCAATTGACCCCCGGAATGCCCTCTTTCAGCATGCGTGGAATCGCGACAGTGTTCGTGATCCCCATAAGAAGATGGCTGCCGCTCTCGGTGAGCCATATCCTTCCAAGGGTCTAACCACGGCACTCGCGATTGAGGATTTTGCATCCGACAGCGTCCTGGAGGAGCACGTCAAAAAGACGCTCGCTTTCCAACTTGGATTCTGTCAGCGGGAAGAGGATGCCAGAAAGCTGGCGAAGTACAAGAAGATGCTGGGGCTAGATACTCTTGGCAAGCTCGGCAGCCCCCAGCACCTTATTCCACCCTACTAC
>JAGRAW010000482.1 GCA_020434415.1 Bdellovibrionales bacterium | reverse complement strand
GAGCTCCTCGGGATCGGCGGAAAGCCGAACTGTCGCCGCGTCAACGGTAGTTGCAGTGAAAAGACGATGCACTTCTGTCAGCAGCGCGGGATCATACCACCCGCTTCTCACACGCAGAATCTCGAACGCCTGCTCCATCTCCGCTCCTCGTTCGTTGAGCACGACGAGGTCGCCGATGATCTTGAGGAGTCGAGATTCCTTCGGCAACTGCGCACCGGCCACTTCATCGTGCGGGAACCCGCTCCCATCGAATCGCTTGGCGGAGTAATAGACGATTTCACCGGCTTGCTTCAGCCGCGGTACGTTACGTAACAAATTACGTGCGGTCTCCGGCATCCGCTCGACCAACGCCTGTTCATCATCCGCTAGGTCGCGGTTCGCATTCAGCTTGCTCAAGATATCGGGCGGCAGTGTGACCCATCCGATGGAACTAAGCATCGCCGCAAGCTCTGCATTCCACCGCTGCGGCAAGCTGAATTCTTCTGCATAGGCACTCACCAGCTCTCGCATTCGCATGCCACGCTGGTAGGCTTTCGGCTCCACCGCACCGAGAATGTCGTAGAGTAGGTTGACGCTTCCTTGGAGGGTTTGCTCCAGCAGTTCTTGCTGCGCCAGCTCCTTACGGTATTTTTCTGAAGCATCGAACACAGACGACGCGATTTCATCGGAAGAGCAAGGCTTGTTCAGGAAGCGAAACACGGAGCCGTCATTCACCGCCTGCGTGGCCGTCTCCTGATCGGCGTTTCCGGTAAGCATGATGCGTGCTGTGAGAGGAGCGATGGAACGAGCCGACCGGAGAAACTCGACACCGTTCATGCCGGGCATCCGCATGTCAGAGACCACAACGGCATAGGGACCGCTCTCTCGCAACTTCCGTAGCCCGATTTCGGCACTGAGCGCAACATCCACTTCAAAGGTACCGCGTAAATGGCGCTTGAACGTTTGCAGTATGTTAGGTTCGTCGTCGACGAATAGCACTCGCTGCTTCATAAGACATCTCCTGTTGTAGAGGGGAGTAGGGCATCCTGCGGGATGTTCCAGAGAGCAAGGAAGTAATCGCGAACCGGTCCGGGTTCTAGGGTGAGCCGCGCTGCGACTCCATTGGAGAGCGCACAAAACGAGTCCTTCGGTCCACACGGGTGAAATATCGCGGGGTCTTTCACAAGGCGACGGACACGTTCGAGTCCCAGCATCGAAATTGCTTTGTCGGCGTCCCTGACCTCTTTTGCATGGCCGAAGAACGACGAGTTTACAAGTTGGAGCAGCTTGGCAACCAGCCAACTGTCGCGCGAAAGCAATCTGACAAGTCGCTGCTCGTCTGCATCCTGCTGGTCCAGCATGGCGGACAGCTCGTCAAGATGCCGGGGTAGACAGGGCACGCAGTCGAGTGAGGTGCAGGCAGCCAACAGGCGCGTATCGACGATTGCCTCGCGCGCCTGCTGTAACCGCATGATACGACTCGCAAGGTCTTCTCCTTGGCAGGGCTTTGTCAGATACTGATGCGCAACCGGAATTGCTCGATATACGGCTTCTTCCTCTGCCTGCCCTGAGAGAATGATTCGAAAGGTCTGAGGGGAGGTCTCGTGCACACGATGCAACAGATCAGCTCCATCAATTTTCGGCATTCGCATGTCCGTGATGACCACGTCGTATGACTGCTGCGCCAGATAACGAAGTGCTTCCTCTCCACCAGACGCGAAGTCCATGTCCCACTCGCTTCGATAGGCTCGGAGCGTACGCCGCAAGCCTGAAAGGATATTTTCTTCATCGTCTACAAACAGCAATCGGAGTGCCATGGGCGGTCCTCGTTGTCTCTTTGCATAGACAGTAGCAAGGGACGTGCCAGGTGAGGGAAATGTCGGGTCGTGAGCCTAGCTCTTCGTCTTCAAGGTAAGAAGAGAGTGCAAGGAGCTGCGGTCAGCCCGGAGTGAGGTGCATGAAATCGAGAACGGCGCGTGGTTGGCGTGTAAAGCTTGCAAAAAGGCTTGTAAAGATTACAAGCCGCCGGAGGGCTCGTCGTATCGCGCAAGCTTGTTGTAGACGCTCTTTGTACTAATCCCCAGCAATTTCGCAGCTTCGGCTTTGTTTCCTTGGGTATGCTTCAAGGTGTCAAGCAACGCTTTGCGCTCCAGCATCTCCAAAGTCAGCCCGGCGAAATCAAATTGCCGTAGTATATCCGGTTCATCGGGGCTGCCATCCGGAAGCTCCAAGTCCGCCACGTTCAGCAAGCGCCCCTCGGCAAATGCCGTCGCTCTTTCGAGCACATTCTCCAATTCGCGAATGTTCCCGGGCCAGCGATAGTTCACGAGCGCAGTCGCCGCTTCAGGCGAGATCATGTAGGGCGGAAGGCCCCGACGCTTCGCCGTCTCAGCCAGAATCGCCTCAGCAAGCGGAAGAATATCCTCCTGCCGCTCGCGGAGGGGCGGCACATCGAGGGCTAACACGTTCACCCGAAAATACAGATCCTGACGAAACTCACGCGCTGCGACCATCTCCTCCAGGTCGCGATTGGTGGACGCTACAATCTGCAGTTCCACTTTTCGCGGCGCTCCCGATCCTAACCGTCGGACGAGCCGATCCTGCAAGAAGCTGAGCAGTTTCGGTTGCAACTCGAGCGGCAGCTCGCCTATTTCGTCCAGAAAAAGCGTTCCCCCGTCGGCAAGTTCCGCAGCCCCTTGGCGGGCCTGGTGGGCTCCCGTAAACGCTCCCCTCTCGAATCCGAACAGTTCGGCCTCCAGAAGCTCACGAGGAATGGCGGCACAATTTACAGTCACAAAAGGGGCTTGTTTGGAGCGGCGTTGGGTGTGGATGTAGTGAGCAAGGCGCGTCTTTCCCGTTCCGCTTTCACCCAGCAGCAACACCGTGGCGTCCAAAGTCGCGAGTCGTCCGACCTTCGTCATCAGCTCAGCCATTTTCGGTGCCTTGGCGATATACGGGCCTTCAAGTGCCGGCGTCCCCATCGAGGCTCGAAGCATTTGATTATCGCGAGTAAGCTCGCGAAAGACGCAGGCTTTCGC
>JAGRAW010000481.1 GCA_020434415.1 Bdellovibrionales bacterium | reverse complement strand
GTTCTTCGGACTGGAGGCCAAGTAATGACTCGCAAATCAAGCCGCAAGAAGCCTGCCGTGACGATGCGCTGCGCGGTCTACACCCGCAAGCGCACCGAAGAAGGACTTGACCAGGAATTCAATTCGCTCGATGCCCAGCGCGAAGCAGCGGAAGCGTACATCGCGAGCCAGAAATCCGAGGGCTGGGTCTATCTGGCGGATCGGTACGACGACGGTGGATTCACCGGCGGTAACATGGACCGACCAGCGCTAAAGCGATTGCTCGCCGACATCGAGGCGGGCAAGGTCGATTGTGTCGCGGTCTACAAAGTCGATCGGATCAGTCGATCGCTGATGGACTTTGCCCGTATGATGGAGGTCTTCGAGCGCCAGCGCGTCGCATTCGTATCTGTAACCCAACATTTTAATACCGCCAATTCGATGGGCCGCCTGATCCTCAATGTCCTCCTTTCGTTTGCACAGTTCGAGCGAGAAATCATCAGCGAGCGAACGCGCGACAAAATCGCCGCAGCCCGGCGCAAGGGCAAATGGTCCGGCGGCAAGCCGATGCTCGGGTACGATCTCGACGGCGGTCCTGGGGCTTCGAAGCTTGTCGTAAATGAGGCCGAATCGAAGCAAGTACAAGCGATCTACGAACTCTACTTGGAGAAGCAATCACTGGTGCAGGTTGCGCGGGAACTTGCCAAGCGCGGTTGGACCACGAAACAGTGGACGACACGCAAAGGGCGGCCAATGGGTGGCAAAACCTATGACAAGTGCAACCTGCACAAGTTGATTACCAATGCACTGTATGTGGGCAAGGTACGTTACAAAGACGAACTGCATCCCGGCGAGCACGAAGCGATCGTCGACGAGGACCTATGGCAGAAGGCTCAACGGATACTGCGTATGAATGGGCGAGCCGGCGGTTCGCACACCCGCAACAGGTACGGCGCACTGCTCAAGGGGCTACTGTACTGCCGACCTTGCGGTGTGGCGATGGGCCACACGTTCACGAATGGCAAGAGCAAGCGCCGGTATCGCTACTACACGTGTTACACCGCATCGAAGCGCGGGTGGGACTCCTGCCCGTCGAAATCCCTCCCAGCAGAAGAGATCGAGCAGTTTGTTATCGAGCAGATTCGCACGCTGGGCAACGACCCGACGCTGCGATCGATGGTGCTCGACCAAATCCGCAACGCTGGCGTGGAGCAGGCGACGGCGATAGAGGGCGAAGCTGGGATTGCTCGTCGTGAGATACGTCAACTTCAGGCTGAGATCAAAAGCGCAGCCAAGTCCGCCGGCGAAAATAGTGACGCGGCAGTGCGACTCGCGGACTTGCACGAGCAGCTTGCGTCGGCTGAGGCACGACTGGAGGACTTGCGCAGTCAGATCAGCGACGCCGAGAACGACTCGATTTCGAAATCGGAGGTTGATGCAGCGCTGGACGAATTCGACTCGATATGGGATGCGCTCAGCCCGCGTGAGCAGACTCGCGCTCTACGGTTGCTAATCAAACGCGTAGACTACGATGGCGGCGCGGGGAAAGTGGCGATCACGTTCCATGCGAATGGCATCGAGACGGTTGGGAGTGCATCATGAGCGGGGAATTCACAATTGATTTCTTAATCCACGAGCGTCGCACGCGCCGCGGACGACGCCGGATTCGACAAGGCGAAAAGCCGAGAACGCCCAATCCGCCTCCAGGCCGTGTGCCTCGGATTTCGCGTTTGATGGCCTTGGCGATTCGATGCGACGAACTAATTCGAAGCGGCGAGGTCACCGACTACGCTGATATTGCCCGCCTTGGGCATCTCACACGGGCCCGCATATCACAAATCGCCAACCTGACTCTGCTCGCACCCGACATCCAGGAGCAAATACTACATCTTCCTCCCACCACCAGCGGGCGCGATCCAATCGCCGAGCGCGACATTCGGCCCATAGCTGTGATTCCCGATTGGGACGAACAGCGGCAGATGTTCGAGGTCGTTATGACGCCGTTCAGGGCATAGTCCATCTCACCAAGAATCTCTGAAATCCTTTTCAATCTACCAGATCTGGTATGTAGTCCACCTATTGTCCCCAACTGGCTAATCGGGTAAAAAGCACTAACTACGGGGAGGCGGTTATTAGGGAGTTCTACGTAGACGTTTCGTTGGAGGGCGAAGGCGTCGAACAGGGAGAAAGAGATGCCAGTCAAGGCACTTAGTGCACCGGCGATTACTGATGACGAGCGAGCCCAACTCGTAACGGATCTGATGGCTCTTCGGAAACCGCAGATTTGCAACTTCCTAGTGCGCAGCCGCTTGGCAAAGACGGGGTCGAAAGAAGTGATGCGGACCCGCATTGAAGAGGCGCTGAACGATAACGACCTTTCACCCACTCAGATAGTGCAATTCCTCGATGAAGTGGTTCCTTGGGGAAAGCAGCATGTCCTTCTATTCAAAGGCCCAAAAGGCTCGATTGCAGACTGGAAATCAATAGAGTGGCTCGCCGACCACTTGAAGCAACACCGACTCATGAAGTACCTCAACGCAACGCTGCCACTTGCGCTACCTGAGAAAATGAAGATTTCCTCCATCCGACAAGATAGAAGCCGGCTTCGCATCATGGCGGTCAAGCGCCGAGATTGGTGGGAACGTGCCTCCGAATACGACGATACGTCTGTAACACGTGAAGGCGAAGACGTGATGCGCCGCGCTTTTGTTCATCGCATCAATCGCAGCCTCGTTGCATTCGAATGGGACCTGACCGCCAACACGGCAATGCTCCAAATCTCAGAGCTACCCACTGGAACCAAGTATGAACAAGTCGCGCACGAATTCTTTGAATTGATCAAGAAATGGTTCAATATCAATCTCTTCCAGCTCCTCGAATTGAGCCCTGCAATCAAGAGACTGCATGAGCTGGAGGAAGCCAAGACAGGCGAAGTTCGATCGCATGGCATTGACTACCGCACTCTCGAAGGGCGCAGGTTTACCGGGCAAAGCGCATCTTCCGGAGATTCACTTCTTGGAGAGGCAGAGACAGATGCCGC
>JAGRAW010000480.1 GCA_020434415.1 Bdellovibrionales bacterium | reverse complement strand
GTGCTCAAGAAGAGCTTGAAGTCGCGAAAACCGAAATCTCGCAGCATGTCGAGGCTGAAGGCCAACACTCGGTCGATTTCCTCCGGCATCTGGTCCGGGCGACAAAACAGGTGGGCATCGTCTTGGGTAAATCCACGAACTCGGGTCAGACCGTGGAGCGTCCCGCTTCGCTCGAAGCGATACACGGTGCCCCACTCGGCGAACCGCAGCGGAAGGTCACGATACGAGCGGATATCGCTCGAAAATATCTGTGTGTGAAAAGGGCAGTTCATCGGCTTGAGATAGTACTGCTGCCCCTCGATATCGATCGGCGCATACATCCCATCTTTGTAGAATTCGAGATGCCCGCTTGTCTTCCACAGATCAGCCTTTCCTATGTGCGGCGTGTAGACGAAGCTGTAGTCTCCTTCGAGATGCTTGCGCTTGCAGTGCTCTTCAATCAGATGCCGCACCAGACCGCCTTTCGGATGCCAGAGGATAAGCCCTCCTCCGACCGTATCGGGACGTGAACTGAACAAATCGAGATCTTTGCCGAGCCTACGGTGGTCGCGCTTCTTTGCCTCTTCGAGCTGCCAGAGATACTGTTCAAGATCCTCTTTTGACAGGAAGGCCGTACCGTAGATGCGCTGGAGCATCTTGCGGTTCTCGTCGCCGCGCCAGTACGCCCCTGCGACTTCGAGCAGTTTGAAATGTTTCACCTGGCCGGTGAAGCGCACATGCGGTCCGGCACAGAGATCGGTGAAGTCGCCGTCCCGATAGAAGGAAATTGCTTCCCCTCGGTCGGCGAACTCCTCCAACAGTTCGAGCTTGTAAGGCTCGTCCATTTCCTGCAGAAGCTTCCGTGCTTCATCAACCGACATGCTCAGCCGCTCGAAGCGATGATTCTCCTTGATGATCTTCTTCATCTCCGCGGTAATCTTTTCCAGATCATCGGGGGTGAAGGGTCGTTCGACATCGAAGTCGTAGTAGAAACCTTCCGCAATTGCCGGACCAATCGCGAGCTTCGCGCTGGGATAGAGTCGCTTCACCGCTTGAGCAAGCACGTGCGACATGCTGTGGCGATAGAACAACCGAGCTTCGGCAGAATCCTCTTTCAACCTCACGATGCGCCCGCTCCCTCCATGCGGCAGCGGGGACTGCAAATCGAGCAGTCTGCCTCCGACCTTGACGCCAATCGTATCCTTCAGCGCCTCTTCACCGAGAGGCTCAATCGCGTCAAACACCCGACTTCCTTCGGAAGTCTCAACACGGGCCTGATCAGCTAAATGTAGCTCGAGCAAAGCTCCTCCATATTCCGTTATCTGGGTAGGTAATTGGTTCGATACAACGATCAGCCGAGCCGTATCGCACAACTCAGCGAGAGTCTCCGGTGCTGCACCGTCCGAAGAGTCCGAGCCTACTACGGCCTCGCGCTAGAATGCCAGTGAAGGAGCGACAATGCACAGAAACACTGCCGTGGAGGTGTTCCTCGATAACCCCAACGAGGGCTATTGCTGTTCGGGATACAGGCCGCTGACATCCCATTCGTTCGCGGACTTAGCCGAAAACTGCTTTGCGGATGTCTTGGAAGTGGCGCGAGTAGGGCCGAGCGAGACCACAGAAGGCTTCGTTGAATTTGACCGACGAAGTCGACTCTCCTCCCAATGAGAACCTCGACCGCGCACTTCGCGAACGGCAACTTCAGCCAATCTATGCTCAAAAACGCCTGCTCTGACGTAATCTGTCCGGAAAAAGCTGGCAGTAGTGGGCTCCGCTACTGACGGGTGGACCGCCCCCAAAACGGTAAGGGCAAGAAAGAAGACGAAGGCAAGAATTCGATACACCGCAGTCCTCAGGCTCGACGAAGGTCCCAACTAAGAGAAGGTCGCTATTACCCTCTTAGTCGGTCGGTTTTAGCGAAAACCTGAGCGCATCAGCACAAAACCGCAGCCAGAGTAGGCAATGCCGTCCGTCCAGTCAACCCTTCCCCGACAACGTCCCTAGATTGTTAAATTTATTTAAGTACAAGGAGGGGCGAGAGGCGGCTCAGGTCTCACGACCTCTGCGCCAAGACTTGCGGCTCGCGCAAACGCCAGAGCGTGGCGCCCTCGAATTGGCCGAGCGGGGAAAGCTGCGTCTGCAGAAACAGCGTCCAAGCGGCCTTCTCCTTGGCAGTGAGCGTTGCGCCGAGCACTTCGAGCAAGCGTCGATTATGTATCGCGAGATGAGTCATTCCATCCGCCGCGAAGCGTGCTGCCAGCCCTTCAGCGAGCAGTTGCGAAGATAGGTCCTGTTGTTCCCGATGTTCAGCGAAAAAGGACTGGATTGGCTGCGCCGAAAAATACGCGCCCCGCACCTCCTGCTGATAGTAGTAGTAACGGTTTCCGGTAAAGAGGAGATACACTCGAGCGTCTTTCGGCAGCTGCCGGGCGATCCAAGCGGCGAGGCGGTATTCTGAAAGCTGCTCGGCAAGATATTCGGCACGAGTCTCCGCAGAGTTGAAGTAGCGCCATGCGCCAATCCGCTCCCCGTAGCTGCGGACATAAAGCAGCCCCAGGAGGCAGGTTACCCCGGCCAAAAAAGGAAACCACCACTCTCTTCGAACCGGCCGCAGATGGTCTCCCACTCGCACCATACCTACAACGGCTAGCGACACGATAACCGCAACGAGCAGCACCTGGTATCGGACCAGAGCGTAAAATAGCAGCAGCGAGATCGGGACGTAGAGCGCGACCAGCAAGACGCCTTGTAAGAGCCACGCACGCCGCTCCGCCCGATAAAAGCACTCCCGAAGCGGAATTAACGAAAAGAGCAGAAGCGGCGAGGCGACCCCGGCAAAATGTCTCGGATCATCATCCACCCCGAAGAAAAGCATCCGCAAGGGTATCAAAACGAACTGCAGCAGGGATTCCCCGTAGGCGGCACTTCGATACTCGAACGGCCGAAGCTGTCCAAAAAATGGCATTGCATCCGCGCCACCGAAAAAGCCTCCGAGAAATGGATAGACCGGATTTCCCGTCCAGATAAGATTGCGAATGGGAGATCGGAAG
>JAGRAW010000047.1 GCA_020434415.1 Bdellovibrionales bacterium | reverse complement strand
GCTCTTCCCAGTCTCGAAGACGACGCCAACAAGTACTCGGCGACGGATAGTTCTTCGGCAAGTCCTGCCAGCGCGCTCCGCTGCGTAACACCCAAAGAATACCCTCGAAGCAGTCTCGGTTCCCAATTGGCTTCCGACCTGCGCCAATTGCACGCTTCGGCTCCGGAAAATATTTCGAGATCTTGTCCCACTGCTCGTCCGTCAAATCTCGCGCTTTCTTGGCCATCGATTTTCCCTCCATCCGATGGCCCCAGCGTCACAAATCTTTAATGAGCGTACAAGGTTAAATCCTGCTCCCTATTTTGAAATGGCTTCTAGTCTGTAGGAGACTTTACGATGAGTAATCTTCCGCCTTGTCCGCAGTGTAGCTCGGCCTACACGTATGAAGATCGGGAGGTGTTGCTGTGTCCGGAGTGTGGTTTTGAGTGGACGAGTGGTGATTCGGGTGAAATCGGCGGTGCGGTTGAGAAGAAGGTGGTAAAGGACGCGAACGGCACTCCGCTGGTGGATGGGGATACCGTCACTGTGATTAAAGACCTTAAGGTGAAAGGATCTTCTTTTGTCGTGAAGGTGGGCACGAAGGTCAAGAACATTCGCTTGGTTGAAGGAGACCACGACATCGATTGTCGGATCGAGGGGGCGGGGGCGATGAAGCTGAAGTCCGAGTTTGTGAAAAAGTCCTGACTGCCGGGGTATTTGCCTGCCCGACAGAAAAAGTCCGCCTACGAGGCGCCTCGGAGACCGGCGACCGAGGCGTTATTTGTCGTCGGGACCGCACACCGAGCCGAGAATCCTTTCGAGCTGTTCAAGATCGACCGGCTTTGTCAGATGCAGGTCGAATCCGGCTTGCTCCGAACGATGGCGGTCTTCCTCCTGTCCGTAGCCGGTGAGAGCGATTAATTGCACTCCCTCCAGGGAGGACAGCTCTCGAATGCGGCGCGCGACCTCGAATCCGTCCATCTCCGGCAGACCGATATCCAGCAAGATGATCTGCGGCGTGAAATGCTCGAGCAGCTCCAGGGCG
The DNA here is from genome assembly GCA_020434415.1 of Bdellovibrionales bacterium. GTDB lineage: Bacteria > Bdellovibrionota_C > UBA2361 > SZUA-149 > SZUA-149 > JAGRAW01. The sequence goes on along the minus strand of JAGRAW010000047.1, from coordinate 15,772 downwards.
GCGAACCCGTCCGCTGCAGTTTCCACTTCATGAGGACCGATCATTTTCAGTAGCTCGGCAAGCAAGTTTCGAGCGCTTTCATTGTCATCGACGATCAGGACCTTGCACCCCTCGTGCGCTTGCCGAACGGGGCCCGTGCCGAGCACGGCTTTAGGCGGCGCTACCAGCGGAAGCCGCACCACGAACGAACTGCCATGGCCAAGCCCGTCGCTCTCAGCGACGATGCTGCCGCCGTGGAGCTCGACGAGACGCCGAACAATGGTGAGGCCAATGCCCAGACCGCCTTGCGTTCGATCAAAGGAGCGGGTTGCCTGTGAGAAAAGGTCGAACACCTTGGGAAGAAAGTCAGGATCTATACCGATCCCGTCATCAGTTATACGGAGTACGGCCTCACCCCTCTCCTTCGCCGCGACTACGGAAATTCTCCCACCCGGCTCTCCGTACTTAATCGCATTGCTGATGAGATTCTCGAACACTTGCGCCATGCGGATGGAGTCGCCTTCCACCCAAAGAGCTTGTTCGGGTAGGTCAACCGAGAGCTGCATTTCGCGCTTCTTCAAGGCGGGCTCCAACACCAGCAGGACTTTTTCAAGACAGGTCCGAAGCTTCAACTTCTCCAGGCGCAGGTCGACCTTGCCGCGAGTAATCCGAGACACGTCCAGCAAATCATCAACCAAGCGGACCAGATGCTTGACCTGTCCGTCCATAATCCGCAACGGCTCCCCCGGGGAATCGGACTGGAGCAGCATCAAGTCAATCGCCGTGCGAATCGGGGCAAGAGGATTGCGTAGCTCGTGAGCAAGCATGGCAAGAAACTCGTTCTTGCGCTGATCCGCTTCTTTCAGGTTTCGCTCGAGCTCCATTTGATCGGTAATATCGGTGTTGGTCCCGATCCATCGGACGACGTTGCCGGTTTCATCTCGCAGAGGCGCAGCTCGGGAGAGAAACCAGCGGTATTCTCCATCGTGTCGTCGAAGCGGAAACGTGTCTTCCCATTGCTCCCCCCGCACCGCGCATTGCTCGATATGCGCTTTCACTCGTGGGAGATGATCCGGGTGCTGGAACTTCTCCCAGCCCGCACCTCGGCACTCTTCCGGGGTCGCACCCGTAAAGTCGTACCAGCGCTTGTTGTACCACGTCGCCTCGCCCAGATGGTCCGCCATCCATGCAAGCTGACTCATGCTATCGGCCAATGCGCGAAAGCGCTCATCACTCTCCCGCAGTCCCTCTTCGGCCAATCGCCGAGCCGTGATGTCTTGTGTCGTGGCAACGGCGAACCTTGGTGTGCCATCGTCGTCCCGCACCACGGTCCCAGTGACCAGGACCCACCGCGACAACCCATCCTTCCGAAGGTAACGCTTTTCACTCGTCCAGTGCCGCTCGCTGCCTGCGACGACGAGGGCAATTCGCCGTTGGTCTTCGGCACGGTCCTCCGGATGAGTGATTTCTGCGTCGGTCAGGTCCTGCAATTCTTCGTCGGAGTAGCCGAGTATTTCTGCGAAGCGTTCGTTGACACGGATGAAGCGCCCGGTGAACGGATCGAACTGGGCCTTACCGCTTCCCGCGAGATGAAAAATGCTGCGAAAGTCTCGCTCGCGGCGATGAAGCTCCTCTTCGACATCCTTGCGTTCGGTTATATCCTGCACAAGTGCATAGTACCCATCGACTTCGCCCTTCGCGGTTCGCTTCGGCACGTACTCGACATGCACGTAGCGTGCAGGACCGTGTCGATACGGCAATCGCGCCTCCCAGACGATTCGCTCGCCCTCGAGCACTCGACGTACCTTGTCTCGCAACAGTTCGTACGCCTCTGCGCCGACTACTTCTCGAATTGTCCTCCCCACCACCTGATTGGCGGGCTTTCCAAACCAGTCTTCGTATCTGGCATTTACAAACTGGTAGCGTTCGAAACGATCGACATACGAAATCAGCACCGGCATCGCGTCGGTGACCAAGCGGAGTTCTTCCTGCTGCAGAGCCAGCTCATGCTGTACTCGCTTCAACTCGGTAATGTCGGTAAACGTCGCAACAACCCCTTCAATCCGATTATCCTGCGTCCGGTACGGAAGCAAGCGACGGCTGAATATCCGCTCACCGTTCAAGGCCGACACTTCTCGCTGAAGGGTGCCCAGTGTCCGCAGGACCTCTTGAGCGTCAGAAATGAAATCATCGTCGGTGAAGGTATGGGCGAGGTCGCTGATCGGACGGCCGATGTCGGAGCGAATCAGTTTGAAAAGCTCGACTGCTTCAGCGGAGAAATTTCTAATTCTGAAGTCGGTGTCAAGGAACACTACCGCGATGCGGGTGCTGGCGATGAGGTTATCGAGGTCGTTATTGGTAGCCTGTAGCTCATGCAGCTTCTCTTCGAGCTGTGCGTTTACGGCCGTCAACTCTTCGTTGAGGGACTGTAGTTCTTCCCGAGAGGCTTCGAGCTCTTCAGTGCCGGACTGTAGCTCTTCATTGACGGACATCGCCTCTTCGTGAGCGGCACGGAGCTGGTCGTTTGTCTGCTCGAGCTGCTCGATGGTCGAGTTCAGTTCCTGACGCGTGACACTTAGCTCACGCTCTAACGTCCACACCATGTCGTCCTGCGGCTGTTGCTCAGCATCAAGCGCAGCCACCTGCCGAACCTCGGCACCTTCTTGGAGCTGCAGGTAGATCGCATCTGTCCGCAGGCTTTCGACAAAAACACGGCGAAGGATTCCACTGACGTGGATAGCAGTGCCGTCAGGTTGGCGCACCATCGCCCGCTCGAAGCGCACCTCGGTATCACCTTGCAACTGCTCGAACGCCGAACGAACCTTCACCGGAAGCCCGGGACGCAATAAATCCCACACGGTGTAGCGCTGCTCGCCCTGCGGGATCTGCAGAAGCCGCTCGGTCCGACCGCCAATATAGAGCGGCTGGAGCTTCTCGTTCAGCAGCATCACCACGGTCCCGCTCTGGGACCAGAACAGGTCCGCAGCGAGTTCGCGAAGACTCGGCCCCTCGCGACGGGAAAGCGGGGGCGACCGAAATCGAGCTTGCCGCATGGGCTGAGTCGCCAGCATCCGCTCGGCGGCCGAGGATGTTCCTATTCGCTGGTACAAGCGCGCTCCGGAATCGACGGCCTTATAGCCTTGCTCGTATCGGCCGGCAGACTCCGAGCTTCCCAAGAAGAGATGCCCCCCCGGATTCAACGCGAAGTGAAACTTCCTCAACACCTCCGTCTGCGCCTCAGGCTCCAGATAAATTAGAAGATTGCGGCAGCTAATAAGATCGAGTCGGAAGAACGGAGGATCTCCCTTTAGATCGTGAGCTGCAAACACGACCATCTCCCGGATGCTTTTCGACACGCGGTAGCCGTTCCCTTCTCTAGTAAAAAAGCGCTTCAGTCGATCGGGAGTAAGGTCCGCTTCGATCGCTTCAGGGTAGATGGCAGCACGAGCGACTTTCAGGGCGTTATTGCTGATGTCCGAAGCGAAGATCTGCACCTTCAGATCGCGATGGTCCTGCAAGCACTCGCTGAATGCCATCGCCATCGAGTAGGCTTCCTCCCCCGTTGCGCAACCGGCAATCCAAACCCTCAGCGGCTCGTCCGGTACGGCTCCGTAAATTAGCTTCTCAATCACCTCATGCTGCAGTACTCGCCATGCTTCAGGATTGCGAAAGAAGGAGGTGACACAAATAAGTAGCTCTTGCGCTAGCGCTTCGATTTCGGTGGGACGGTCCTTGAGAAAGTGTAGATAGTCGTCCAGATCCGCAATTGTCAATAACCCCATACGATGTTGCACACGACGGAGGAGCGTCGTCGGCTTGTACTGCGAGAAATCGAACTCCGTCGTAAACTTCAAGAGGTGTTGGAGCTCTCTCAGCTGACGCGCGTAGCGCTCGATATCGACCGTCTGATCATCGAACAGGGTGTTGTGTTCAACGTATCGGAGCAGCGTCGGTGCCAATTCGTGCGACGGCAAGATGTAATCGGCTTGCCCCGTCTCGTGCACATGCAACGGCATCGAATCGTGCAGGGCTTCGTTGGGGTGCTGCACCATGACCATGCCGCCGTATTCTTTGATCTCGCGAACTCCCTTCGTGCCGTCCTCACCGTTGCCCGAGAGAATGACCGCAACCGCATTTTGACGCTGATCCTTCGCGAGTGAGCGAAGAAAATAGTCGATCGGCAGCCGCAGGCCGTCCGCTACCGACTTCGACACCACCTGAAAGATGCCGGACCGAAGCTCGATGAAGGAGTTGGAAGGTGCAAGGTAAATCCGCCCTCCGGCAACGGGTTGGCCGTGAGTGACTTCTTCGACCGGAAGCGGCGCGGCCTTTTGAAGGCTATCGCAGGTCAGCGGCTCTCCTTCATCTACACTGTTGCCAACAATTATCAGGGCGATATCCGTCGTCGGCGGAAGTGCATTGAGAAACTTTCTCAATGCACGGTATCCGCCTTCAGACATCCCCATGCCCACCATTGCGGAAGGTGCCCCTCCCCGCGACGCTGCCTCCTGTAGCTGTCGTGCTGTATCACGCATGGCAGTGACCAACGAAGAGGCGCGTCGCATCAATCGCCGTCGTTTGGTGGTGACACTGTCGACAGATATACCAACATGCCGCAGTCGGAACGCTACCAACGCCACAATGTCGGATATACCATCGTCCGACATTGTGGCGTCGGATAAGAAGAGGAGATCTGAGTGGTTGACGTCGCGATACCGTCATTTGCCGGCACGCACTATTCCATGAGCTTGCGAAGCACGTCTGACAACTCATCTGTGTCCGAGACTGCTCCTTCGCAATTGGTCTTGAGCGCTTCTACGAAGATGCGATCGCTCTCACGGAGCCCACCTTCATCGCGAAATCTGCGGTCAATGCATCGAGATGCCGAATCTATCGCTGCCAGGCGATTGCGCAAACTATGCAGCAGTTCTCGAACAGCATCAGGACCGGTGGAAGGTGTTGTATTCATAGAGTGACTGAACTTCGCTAGGGGGCGGTAGAAGCGGCTACTGTGCCATAAACGACGATCTATTAGTAGAGGTGTCAGTACCTGCCACTATCGAGCAAGACCAACGTGCACTGAAGAACTGCGTCAATTCCTGCAGCCCGAAAACGCTCCTCCACCCGCGGCGCCTCAGCTCCCGGATTGAGGGCTTATCCACACCGTTATGGTGTCGATCGGTCCTACTACCTCGCTAAGGCTGCGCATGACGGGCAGCCCCGCAATTCGAGCATGTACGGGATGGGCCGGAATGACCGGGGCCGTGCTGCAGCAACAACCGCACGGCTCTGTTGGACGACGGTGCGCGTCGGCGAGCCCGGTCGCCTCGCTGAGCTGCCGCCCCCAGACGACACGTTTAGCTCTCTACCTTCAGCAAGAAATGAAACTCGTCACTTCCCGGCGTCATGACCGGACCCTCGACTATCGAAAGCGGACGAATGTTTTCGGAGAACCAGCGCAACAGCCGAATGACGTCACTCGGCAGAAAGACATGGAAATGAATGCTATAGTCGGTCTCGATCAATCGGTCAGCCTCAATCACTGCTTCTTGCGCGTCCTTGTCATGCACATGAACGGCATAATCGAGGTAATGTTCGTAATCGCGCTCTGCCGACGGCCGTCGGTAGTCAAGTACGAGATGCGCAAGGGTGGTCCGCACCCGCTTCTTGTCGAACGTCGCGCGCTTGTCGGGAACGATCAGATAGATCAACCCGCCCGGCCTGACGACTCGGCACCACTGTGCAAGCGAGCCCAACGGGTTCTTCATGTGTTCGATGACATGCGCCGAAATAAGAAAGTCATACGCCCGATCCGGCACGCCCTCGAGCGTTTCCGCGTCGCCGATAATGTCGGGCTCGACCAGCGGAAGCTCGTTCAGCTCCGGGTAGTGTTCGCGCAGCTCCGCCACCGTACAGCGATCGATGTAGTCGATATCCATCCCGTCATGACGCACCATCGGACGGTGCAAAGGACCTATTTCAAGCCCCTTGCCGGAAAGTTTCCCCGCAAAGTAGCTACGCCAATCACGTGGCTCGTATGCTTGCAAATGCGTCTCGACGATGCCGGCTTGCGGAATATCGATCGTCGGAGTGGCGGAGGGCGGGTGCCCAATCGGGTTGAGCGACGCATCCGACTTCACCATTGATTTTGCCGCGAGGATGAGATGCTTCACCGAGTGCTTTACAGAATGTGAGGTTGAGTATGCCATAGTGCATTCCCTTCGATGCGGCCCGCGACGCTTGCCCGCGACGCTTGCCCGGGACACTTGCCCGGGACACTTGCCCGGGACACTTGCCCGGGACACTTGACTGTCGGTCCGTCGCCTCGACCAACCGCGGCGGCATCACGTCCGCAGACGAGTTTTCTTCTTGAATGGCGATGGGTGGACTCGAACCACCGACCCCGGAATTATGAGTTCCGTGCTCTAACCAGCTGAGCTACATCGCCGTGAAAGACTGGGGCAGCTTACTAAATTGACAGACATTACTCAAAGACTCGAGACGACATATCGAGCGAGCGCTCGACAATCGCCTTGGTGTCTTTGGCAATTTCGAATACCTTCCCGGACCTGAGCTCGAGGCAGCTCAGCTTGTTGCCGAACACCAGCCCGGTGTCGATACCTACCTTGTAAGGCAAGTGTACGAACAACTCCTGATGCGGAGTATGGCCGAAGACAATGGTCGTCTGGAAAGGATGGATATTGTTTAGAAACTCGTCCCGAATCCAGAAGACGTCATTGTCGTTCTGAGCTGTCAAATCGCGAAGCGGATTCACTCCCGCGTGCACGCAAGCGAAGTCGTCCACGGCCAGAATACTCTCCAGCTCGCAGAGGAATTTAAAATGATCCGGCGGTAAGGCACTGACCATTTCCGTGGGCGGGGCAAAAACCGATATGCCGTAGCTTTGAATGGTTTCCAGGCCGCCGTTGTAAAGAAAGGCTTGCCCCAGGTTGCCGCCGAATCCGAGGAAGTCAAGCATCATGTCTTCATGATTGCCCTTGAGGAATCGAGTTCGGGGAAAGCGACTCCTGAAGTCCAGCATCAAGTCGATCACCGCCTTGCTGTCCGGACCTCGATCGATGTAATCACCCAGAAATACGACCAGGTCTCGATCGGAAACCCCTTCATTCGACTCGAGGTGACGGAGCAATCTCTCCGGCTCGGCAGCACATCCATGGATGTCGCCGATTACATACACCCTCTCGCCTTTTGCCTCTGTTACTGAGGAAGCCACTTAGGAACCGCCTAGGAAAAAAATTGTCCGCTCATTCGTCCTGTAGGGCCGCCCCCGGACCTCTACCGCCTACCACACCGAGCAGCTTCTGATGCTGCGTCGCGGCAGAACGATAAGTTAGACCATTTTATGCGGCATGTGACAATATCGGTCAGAGGATTAGGCGACTTGACCGTCGAGGTAATTAGCTGCAAACGCTGGACAATCGCAATCCCGAAGCTAATCGTCGGAAATAAGCTTCGCAATGGACAGCCCGACCGTGGGCGGCACTAACCGGGCAACGGGGGCGCTGAAGAGCTTCCTGTCAGTACCCGGATAAACCCGGCGATAAACTGCCCCGGTGGGACGCGCGGCTCAAAGGAACCGGCTTTCCAGAAGTCACCGGACGACCGTCTGCATAAGCCGACCGCATTTCCTCCATCAGTCGAGGTAAGAAGAATTTTTCGACGTCAAGCTCACTACCGCCCCCTAGTTGCTGTCGCACAGTGGTAACCTGCGCACGGGGCAGACCACAGGGCGCAAAAAACTCATAAGGAGTCAGTGAGTTTTTCAGGTTCACACAGAAGCCGTAGTCAGTCACTCCTCCCCGAATGCGAAGCCCGACGCAGGCGATCTTTCGACCGTGTTCAACCAAGGCGCCGTCAAAGTCTCGGCGAATCACCCACACGCCGGCAGGGTCCAATATCGGCTCGGCGGGGATATCAAACGCTCCCCGCAGCGCATCGGCAATCGCCGCCAAGCTGCGGTGGACAAAATCCTTCACACCCATTCGCCGCTCGGTCAGCGAGACAACCGGATACAGCATCAACTGTCCGGGTCCATGATACGCCGGACCGCCACCGCGATCGACGTCGACCACCTTGATGCCTTCCGCTTCCCACTCCGCCCGTGAACGGAACAAATCGTCCGGCTTGGTGCGCGTGCCGAGCGTCAGCACTGCAGGATGCTCACAGACAATTACGGCATCACCGCACTGCCCCGCTGCGCGAGCGCGACCCAGTTCAAGCTGAATCGAACGAACCGCCTCATAGCTGACCTTGCCGAGACAGTGAAATTGCAGCCGATCCTCCTCGGTACGCCTGACGTTCATGCCGCGAAGTACGACTGGGGTATAGCTATCGAATTCAGATTGTAGTTGTGCAGTGGCTGAAGACATCGACGGAGTTCCTTCTTGTGCTGGCTCCTTGCGAAGAACCGACGGCCATAATTGACCGGAACCTGTCGACACATCACGTCTTGGAAGGCGTGAGAAACGATTGGCAAGGCTAGCTTAGCTTACGGGGGAATATTCAGCTAATCAATGACCCAGCGGGAAAATTTAGACACTGACCGCCATCATACGGTCTTGAACAGTCCCGGGCAGGTTGAAGAGTGGGAAAGGGGCCTTTTCGCCCCTGTATATTTTGGGAGGACCACTAGTTACGGTCGAGCTTGAGCGCTGCAAGAAACGCTTCCTGCGGAATACGAACGGCGCCTACCTGCTTCATCCGCTTTTTCCCGGCCTTCTGCTTTTCGAGCAGTTTGCGCTTCCTGGTAATGTCGCCGCCATAGCACTTGGCAGTAACGTTCTTCCGAAGGGCTTTGACGGTGCTGCGTGCAATCACACGACTGCCGACGGAAGCCTGAATCGCAATTTCGAACATATGCCGATCGATGAGCTCTTTCATCTTCTCGGTCAGTCGTTGCCCATGGCGATAGGCAAACTCTCGGTGAACGATCGCACTCAAAGCATCGACCGGATCGCCGTTGATGCGAAGGTCGAGTTTCACCAGGTCGCTCTTCTCGTAGCCCTGCATTTCATAGTCGAACGATGCATAGCCTTTGGTAATGCTTTTCAATCGGTCATAGAAATCGACGACGATCTCGTTGAGCGGGAGATAATATTCGACCGCGACCCGACTGCCGATTTGGAAGTTGAGACCCTTCTGACGACCGCGCTTCTCTTCGCAAAGCTCGAGCACTGCGCCAAGAAACTCTTGGGTGGTGTGTATTGTCCCGTGGATAATCGGCTCATAGACCGCCGCGATCTTGCCCGCCTCCGGAAAATTGGCGGGGTTGTCGACGAGGAGTTCTTCGCCGGTCTCCAGCTGGATGCGATAGACCACGGTAGGAGCCGTGGTCACTAGATCGAGATTAAACTCCCGTTCCAGTCGTTCCTGGACGATCTCCATATGGAGCAATCCCAGGTAGCCGCAACGAAAGCCGAACCCGAGCGCCGTCGAAGTCTCCGGCTCGAAGCTGAGCGCAGCATCATTTAGCTGAAGCTTCTCCAGCGCCTCGCGCAATGATTGGTAGTCATCTGAATCGGCGGGATACAACCCGCTAAACACAAACGGTTTGATCTCTTCGAAACCCGGCAGCGGCTCGGAAGCGGAGCGATTCGCGGTAGTAACGGTGTCGCCGACCTTCGCGTCTTGGATGTTCTTGACGCTCGCCGAAATGTAGCCCACCTCACCGGCGGACAGCATCTTGGTCCGCTTGGGTGCGGGCGTCGAAACACCGAGCTGAATCACCTCATACTCAGCTCCGGTCTGCATGAATTTGACGCGAGAGCGCTCTTCCAAGTAGCCGTCAACGACGCGAAGCTGACACACCACTCCTTGATACGGGTCAAACCAACTATCGAAAAGGAGCGCCTTGAGCGGAGCCTCTCGGTCACCTTTCGGCGGTGGTATGCGCTTTACGATCGCTTCGAGCAACTCCTTGACGCCGACGCCCGTCTTGGCGCTGACCTGAACGGCCTCGCTCGCATCCAGGCCGATGATTTCTTCGATCTCCTGGCGCACGAGCTCCGGATCTGCCGTCGGCAAATCGACCTTGTTGAGCACCGGAATGATTTCAAGGTTGTTCTCGATAGCCGTGTAGACATTCGCGACCGTCTGAGCTTGCACACCTTGAGCGGCATCTACGACCAAGAGAGCGCCTTCGCATGCTGCGAGGCTCCGTGAGACTTCATAGGTGAAGTCAACGTGCCCAGGCGTATCAATCAGATTGAGTAGATACGTCTCTCCGTCGTCCGCTTTATAGGACAAGGCCACCGAGCGCGACTTGACGGTGATACCCCGCTCTCGCTCGATCTCCATGTCGTCGAGCATCTGGTCCATCATCTCCCGGTCGGAGACCGCGCCGGTCAAAGACAGAATGCGATCAGCAAGGGTCGACTTGCCGTGATCGATGTGGGCGATAATAGAGAAATTGCGGATTTTCGACTGGTCTCGAATCGTATTAGTCACGGGCGTCGCGGAAACTTTCGAGGGTTCGGGCAAGTCCTTCGTGCAGATCGACTTGCGGTGTCCAATCGTATGCCTGCCCGATAGCGGCCGGGGAGATTACGCTCCGTAGCTGCTCACCCGCAAGCGGCGGTCCGTATTCGATACGAGGTTCCGGCAAACCGGCGTCCGAGGCGCGTGCGCGAAGCGCGCCCACGATGTCGTTCACCGAGGTCTCAACGCCCCAACCGACGTTATAAGCGGAAAATCCCGGAGCGTCCGCACGATCTGCAGCGAGCAAAAATGCTCGAATGACGTCTCCCACGAAGATAAAATCTCGCGTCTGCGTTCCGTCGCCGTTGACGCGCAGCGAACCGCCGTCGAGCAGTCGGGTAATAAAAATGGCCACCACCCCTGCCTCTCCCTTCGGATTCTGACGCGGCCCATAGACGTTACCGAGCCGCAGGGCCGTGGTTGGAAGATCGTTATCTCGGCCGTACAGATCGAGGTACAGCTCCCCTCCCCGCTTACTGACGCCGTATGGAGACTTGGGACGGATGGGGTGCTGCTCATCGGCGGGGAACGTGTCTTGCTCGCCGTAGATGGCGCCGCCGGTCGAGGCGAAAATGAACGGCGCCTGACACTCCCTCGCGACTTCAAGCATGCGAACCGTGCCGACCACGTTCGTTGCTGCGTCGAATGCAGGGTCCTCGACACTCTTACGAACGTTCATCTGAGCAGCCAAGTGAAACAGCCGCTCGGGACGAAAGTCACGAACGGCCGCGGCAACGGACGGTTCCAGAATCGATCCTTCAAGAAGGGACAAGCGCGAACCGAACTGACGCTCCGCCCCTGCCAGGTTCGCTTTGTCTCCCGTCGAGCAGTCATCGACCACCTGCACGTCGATGCCATGCTCCAGCAGAGCGTCGACGAGGTGGGACCCGATAAATCCAGCCCCTCCGGTAACCGTTGCTCTTCGATAGTTCATTCGTTCCCTAAAGGTAATTTCGGCGGTAGAGGTACTACGGACAACGACGGCACTGCAGTAATCAAAATCTCGGCCGCAAGTGGCTACGAGGCCATCCGCTCCCGGAACTCGGCAATGGTCTTCGTCAGCCCTTCCCTGAACCCGACCGTCGGCTCCCACCCCAGCTTTTCACGAGCGAGAGTGATATCCGGCTGCCGTCGCGTTGGATCGTCTTGAGGAAGGGGCTTGTGTACGATCTCCGAGCGCGACCCCACCAATTCCCGGATTTCCTCAGCGAGTTCCAGCACTGTCATCTCATGCGGATTGCCCAAGTTGACCGGTCCGACGAATCCATCGCAGTTCATCATCGCCATCAAGCCGCGCACCAAGTCGTCGACGTAACAAAACGATCGAGTTTGACTGCCGTCACCGTAGATCGTGAGCGGATTGCCCTGCAGTGCCTGCACGATGAAGTTCGAAACAACTCGACCGTCGTCAAACAGCATGCGCGGCCCATAGGTGTTAAAGATACGTACGATCCGCGCTTGGACGCCGTTCTGCCGATGATAGTCCATCATCAGTGTCTCGGCGACCCGCTTCCCCTCGTCGTAGCAGCTTCGAATGCCGATCGGGTTGACGTTGCCCCAGTAGCTTTCACGCTGGGGATGCTCGAGCGGATTGCCGTACACCTCGGAGGTAGACGCGAGCAACACTCGAGCGCGAACCCGCTTGGCCAGCCCCAACATGTGGATCGTGCCGAGCACGCTGGTCTTTATCGTCTTGACCGGATTGTACTGGTAGTGCACCGGCGATGCAGGGCACGCCAGGTGATAAATCTGGTCGACCTCGAGCAACAGCGGCTCTGTCACGTCGTGCCGCAGCAGCTCAAATGAAGCGTTATCACGAAGTCGGCGGACATTCGCCCGCCGGCCCGTGAAAAAATTGTCGACGCAGGTCACCTCATGCCCGGCTTCAAGCAACCGTTCGCACAGGTGGGAGCCGATAAAACCCGCTCCCCCGGTTACCAGCACTCGTTTCATCTCATCTCCAAACCGGTCAGCGCCCGCGCTTTCTATGCGCCGCTCACCTGACGACCAATCGAGTGATACACGAAGCCAAGGCGCGCCATCTTCGACGGTTCGAACAGATTACGACCATCGAAGATCACCGGCTGGCTCAAGCCTTCACTGATCTTGCTGAAGTTTGGCCGACGGAATTCGTTCCACTCGGTCACAATCAGCAAGGCATCAGCACCATCGGTGGCGTCGTAACTGTTCTTGCAGAAGGTGACTTCCACACCCATGCTTTGAAACGCGCTTTGAGCCGTCTCCATCGCTTCGGGATCGTACGCCTTGATGGTCGCGCCCATTTCGCTGAGCTGCTTTGCAATCGTGAGACTGGGCGCTTCACGCATGTCGTCGGTCCGAGGCTTGAACGCCAGACCCCAGATTGCAAAAGTCTTGCCCTTCACCTGGGCAGCACCACCGTAGTGGTCGATAACTTTCTGCACCAATCGGCCTTTCTGCCGGTTGTTCACCTGATCGACCGCTTTGATGATATCCAGCGATACGCTGTTCTCTTCACCGGTGCGAATCAGCGCCCGCACGTCCTTCGGGAAGCAGGAGCCGCCATAGCCGACGCCCGGAAAGAGGAAGCTTGGTCCGATCCGAGAATCTGTTCCGACGCCCTTACGGACATGAGAAACATCTGCACCGACGGTCTCGCACAGATTCGCAATCTCGTTCATGAACGTCACGCGGGAAGCGAGCAGCGCGTTGGCTGCGTACTTCGTCACTTCAGCACTGCGGTTATCCATCACGAGGATCGGATTGTTGGTCCGGACAAACGGCGAGTAGAGTTCGCGCATGATTTCGGCGGCCTCGACACTGCTCGTCCCGATGACGACACGGTCGGGCTTCATGAAATCATCGATGGCCGATCCTTCCTTGAGAAACTCCGGATTGGACACGACGTCGAACTGCATCGTGGTGTGCTTTCGAATCTCTTCCGCGACGAGGTCTGCGGTGCCCACCGGCACGGTCGACTTGTTCACGACGATCTTCGGGCCGTTCATGTTCTTGCCAATCGTCTCGGCAACGCCGAGCACGAATTTCAAATCCGCTGACCCGTCGGTATCTTGCGGGGTTCCTACGGCGATAAAAATGACTTCCGAACCACGGATAGCCTGAGCGATATCGGTCGTGAAAGTGAGGCGTCCTGCGCTCGCGTTCGTCTCGACCAGCTCGTCGAGGCCGGGCTCGTAAATCGGAATCTCCCCGCGATTCAGTGCCGCTATCTTGCCCTCTGCGATATCTGCGCAAATGACTTCGTTGCCACTCTCAGCGAAACAGGCCGCGGCCACCAAGCCAACATATCCTGCGCCTATCACTCCCACGTTCATTGCAACTTCTCCGTCCTAACTTCCTGATATGATTAGGTCCAATTTCTGCGGTAGAATGTCGAGACCTTGCTCCCTCGAACACACTCTACGGTCATCGAATTTCCCGTGGCGCGCTTGCAATCCACGACAAACAACGCGACTTCCTTACTAGCTTGCTCTGAAAAAGTCCACGGCTGAATTCAAAAGAAAAAGCTGATGCACTGAAAGCACTTGGAACATGCCGACCGGCGCTAAAGAAGAGCATCAGGGACAACCAGGAACAGCGGCTAAGCCGCGACAATCCCTAGGCAAACCCTCGAGAACCCACCTACCCGTCCCTCAAAACTAACTGCTCAATAGGCGTTTCGATCGCGAATGCCGCGGAGCAGGGTCAGGCCGATAATCTTCATATCGAGCACGAGCGACCAATTTTCGATGTAGAACAGATCATGCTCAATGCGCTTTTCAATCGAAGTATTCCCACGCCAGCCGTTCACCTGTGCCCAACCCGTCATGCCTGCTTGGACTTTATGTCGTAGCATGTAGCGCGGTATGCGGGCGCGAAACTCATCGATGAAAACAGGACGCTCCGGCCGCGGCCCAACCAATGACATATGACCTTGGATCACGTTCGCCAGTTGAGGAAGCTCATCGAGACTCAAGCGCCGTAAAATCCGCCCGAGCGGAGTCACTCGAGGATCGTTGCGGACCGCAAATTTGGCGCCATTGACCTCGGCATCGACCGTCATGGTGCGAAACTTGTATATCTGGAATCGACGGCCATCGAGCCCCACACGTTCCTGACTGAAGAAAATCGGCCCTCGAGAGGTGCACTTCACGAGCACGGCGAGCAACAGCATCAACGGTAGGACAAGCACAAAGATGGCGGTCCCGAGCACGATGTCGAAACCGCGCTTCAGCACACGATTGACTCCGGCAAGCGGCGTGGAAGCCAAACTCACCACCGGCAGACCATCGAACTCCTCTACCTGACTGCCGAGCTGAATGAACTGATGCACATCAGGAACAATCTTCACATCGACCATGGCATCGCCGATCAGGGAAATGACTTCCTCGAGGCGATGATGGTCAGTGAGCGGCAGGCTCACGATCACCTGATCGATATTGCCTTGTTCGAGAAATTTCGGCAGGTCCTCATAGCGACCGACGATGGGGAGGGCCGTCTGGTAGGCGGATTCAGGCTCGGTCCCGTTCTGAGACGGAATCTGCAGCATGCTGTCATATTCCCGCCACAGCCCCATCGTGCGCCATCGTCGTCCGACCGGACGATCAAGCGGCAATGCTGCGCGATCACCAGCCAGGCATCCCACCAAAATGATGCCGTACTCAGGATGCGCCATCATCCGTCGCGCGACTTTCGAAGCCAGTTCCCCCGTGCCTACAATTAATGCGTAGCGAAGATTATAGCCCCGACGCCGCAGCGCTCTAAGAAACTGCCGGATCAGGGAGCGCGAGAGGACCGTCAACACCGTCGACAGCGCCCAAAAGATGACGAACACCAGTCGCGAGAACGGTACACTTTTCTCGCGAAACAGATAAGTGATGGCGAGCAAGAGGACCACAGCGAAGGTATTCGCGCGAATGACTGCCCATGCTTCGCTGACACGGCTCACCCCCCGCATCGGTCGATAGAGACCGAAGCGGCGAAACACGAACCCCCAGATCAACCAAACGAAGAGCAGCATTCGCAGGTAATCCATGAAGGGCGGAATACCCTTGTCGACAGGAATCAGCTCCGATGCAAAGCGCAGCCAATAACTCAGCACCCACGCCAACGACACGACGAGTAGGTCCGAAGCCGTGAACAACCCTTCGAAAAGCTGAGAATGTTTCTTGAGCATGATCGCTACGCGCCTCCCGCGACCACTTCGGCGGGCCTCAACGGGATCGAATGTATCCCTGCAGCGTCGTCTGGGACATACAGCCCTTTTCGAGCAAGCGCTCGTGAAAGATCGTGGTGGAATCGAGAGACACTGAACTCC
>JAGRAW010000479.1 GCA_020434415.1 Bdellovibrionales bacterium | reverse complement strand
AGACGGCAATAAAAATAGTAAGCGTCATGACAAATCCGAGAACCGGCAGCGCACCTGCCGGTTCTCATCGGAGTACCTACGGAGTCATCGTTTTGAGTTCCACCGCGGTGCTCCGTACCGCTTGACGCTTTTCGTCATCAAGCGGCACGAGACCGATATCCGACAAGTACCCATCGTCGCTCATCGCGGCAGGGCTCGTAAACTCCTCGACGTATTCCTTGATCCCCGGAATTACGCCGACGTGCGCCTTCTTCACATAAAAGTAGAGCGGACGAGCGATTGCGTAGTCGTAGCGTTGTATTGACTCCAAGGTAGCCTCCGTACCGCCGATCTTGGAAGCTTGAATGGTATCCTGGTTGCTATCGAGATAGCTGAACCCGAAGATCGCGAATGCCGCAGGATTGGCCTCCAATTTCTGCACAAGCAGCGCATCATTCTCCCCGGCCTCTACCACCGGACCATCCTCACGCATCAAGGCACAGTCTTTCTCGTTGGCTTCTTTGACTTTCGGATCGCATCCTTTTTCCATTACCAGCTCGTTCCAGGCATCTCGCGTTCCGGAGGTAGGAGGCGGAGTGAAGATGACAATCTTCTCCTTCGGCAAAGAAGGGTCGATCTCGCTCCACATCATCGGCTTCGGTCCCTTGGCCGCCATCGCTTTCCAGAGCTGCTCCTTCGTCAGGTTCTGCTGCGGCGCTTTTACACTGTTGGCAAACACGATCCCGTCGTTACCGACGATGATTTCCACGATGTCGGTCACGCCGTTCTGCCGACACATTTCCACCTCGGAGTCTTTGATCTTTCGCGAAGCATTGGTGATGTCGGGATGGCCTTCACCGACCCCGGCGCAAAATAGCTTCATTCCGCCGCCGGTCCCCGTGCTTTCGATAACCGGTGTCTTCAACTTGCCGGAGCTTCCCAAGCGTTCGGCAACGACGGTCGCGAAGGGATACACGGTGGATGACCCGACTATCTTGATCTGATCTCGGGCCTCGGCAGGAGCCGCGACCGCCAGCAAGGCAGCGCAGCTAAGAAAAAATCCGACTGTTTTTGGTGCAGGGTGTCTCATGCTTGGTGTGCCTCCATAGCTCCGTGTCCTGATGCTCCTCCAAAGAACCGCTTGCGAGGAAACTCGCTCCATAACTACCACCAGGAATTGAGCACCGAGTCCAGCTAACTGGCGTTAGGAATTTGTTAGAATTGTGTTTCGATTCCGAACCTACGCGGATTAGCCTAAAGGTTGCCATTTTCACCACGGGATCAGACACTTCTCTTGACGGAGACTGACAAGATATTTATTGCTGGGCCAAGGGAGGAACTATGACCGTACATCTGTTGCAGGCCCTGACCGAGCTGCGTAGTAAATTGTTGACGCTGTCGTCCGAGACGGAAGCGCAACTCGTCGCTGCGATTGACGCGCTCATCAAGCGAGATATGGTCTTGGCTCAGCGGGTGATCGCCGGGGACAGCACGATTGATGAGCTGGAGGTCGAGCTTGAAGAGGACTGCCTCAAGATCCTCGCGCTCTATCAGCCGGTGGCACAGGACCTGCGCTTCATCGTCACCGCCCTCAAAATCAACAATGACCTTGAACGTATCGGCGACCTTGCCGTGAATATCGCCCATCGTGCGATAAAGCTGGCAGAGTATCCCGAACTACAGAACGAGGCATTTGCCAATATTGAGCAAATGGCAACGAAAGCGAAAGCGATGCTTCGCAACTGTATCATCGCCTTCGTCGATCGGTCAGTAGACGTCGCCCAACGCATACTGGTCGATGACCAGGAGATTAATCGGCTTCACGTGGCGAATTTCGATGCGATTGAGAGGCTGCTGGTAAGTGACCCGCCACTCGCAAAGATGTACATCGCCATCTTGTCCGTTTCGCGCTACCTCGAACGCATCGGGGATCAAGCCAAAAACATTGCCGAGGACGTGATCTATCTCATCGACGGTCGAATTGTCCGACACGGTGCCTCGTTTGTCGACGAATCCTGAAGGTCGCTCGTCGTGTGCGGCCTGGCCGATTTGCCGAAAGGAGTTACTCGGCGCCCGTTTGGTGGGGAAGCTGCGAGGGCAAGATGATCGCAAAGGTTGTTCCCTTCCCCACTTTGCTGTCGACAGTTACCGTGCCCCGATGCACGCCCGCCACGTGCTTCACGATGGCGAGTCCCAATCCGGTCCCACCGATATTGCGGCTTCGAGCTTTGTCTACCCGGTAAAAGCGCTCAAAGAGACGCGAGAGATGTTCCTGCGGAATACCGGGCCCCTCATCCTCTACTTCAATCGCGATAGCACCTCCGTCCCGTGTCATACCCCGGACGAATACGCTGCCCTTGCGGCCGCTGTATTTGATGGCGTTATCGACCAGATTCATCACGGCCTGCTCCAGCAATGACCTGTCGAATATTGCCGTCAATTTCTGGTCACACTGCAGTTCCAGACTGATACCCTTCGACTCGGCCTGACTTCTGCAAATGTCGGCCGCTGAATCCAGCGCAGCTTTCACGTTTTGCTCCTGAAGCAGCAAAAGATCCTCGCGTTGTTCGCTCTCCAACCGAGCGAGCGTCAGTAAATCTTCGATGATGGCAGTCAGGCGTTCGCTTTGCCGCGAAATGATGTGAAGAAACCGAGCCAGGTCATCCCGATCCTCCATCGCTCCTTCAAGCAACGTTTCGACGAAGCCCTTAATCGATGTGATGGGAGTCTTCAGTTCATGAGAGACGTTCGCGACAAAATCACGGCGAACCTCTTCGAGGTGCTTCAGTTGTTTCCCCATCTTGTTCATCGCTGCCGCCAGTTCGGATATTTCCCGAATCTGATAATCCGGCAGTTCTCGGTCGAACTGCCCTCGCGCATAGCGATGCGCACCCAGTCGAATCTCTCGTAGGGGCGGAGTGATGCGGCGGTACAAGACGAAGCTCAGCGCAACCACGAGCATCGTGACGACGAGCGCAGCCCCGAATAATCTGTAAAACGTCTGCTGTAGATATTGCTCGAGTTCGGTCAAAGGCAGGCTGGTTCGAACC
>JAGRAW010000478.1 GCA_020434415.1 Bdellovibrionales bacterium | reverse complement strand
CACGAAGCGGGACGTCGCCAGGAAGCCCCCACTGGCGCTCTACTATTGTATGACTGGACGACTCTCTCACATAGAAGCGCCCGGTGGAGGGTCGCCAAACGACATGATCGAGAACGCGATCTCCATCGAAGTCCGCTTTGATTGGAAAGTCCCCGGGTAGCCCGAATTGTATGATCTGGGGAGCGGCACAAGAGAAGTCGTCTTCAGATCGGCAGATGTACCAGTTGCCCTCGCTCGGGCGCCAGACTACCAAGTCTGCTTTGCCGTCACCGGAGTAGTCTCCGGGCATGGGATAGTCGCCCGGCAAGCCCCACTGCTTGAAGATAAGTTGAGCGTTGTCGGTAGAGGACCTCAGTATCGCCCAGATCCCGACTTCCGGCCGAAAGATCGCGTAATCATCGCGACCGTCGCCATCGAAATCCAGATTTCCGCTTTGCTGACAACCGCCTTGTGAGCCGTCCTGTTCCACGTAAGTTGCCGTAGTGTCCGACGTGTAGGTTACATCGAAAGTGTAGCCAACGCCCCGGTTAAAAGACTGGTTTAACCAGCGATAGGGCGCAATTCGCTCTGGGGATATCGTGACACGGGCACCGTCATCAGTGAAGTTCATCAACTGGTCGCCGACAACGACCTGCGAGTCAATCGCCTCATCGACGGAGGAATCTGTGACAACGACTCGGCCAATCCAAGGGCTTGCGAAATCGACGCGGAAGAACAGAACGACCGCCGAGTGTGCTTCTCCCGAAGCATCGAATATCGTGATCGGTTGCCTTACACTGGCCTGCGAGATCTGTAGCTCGATCGGGGCACTAAGATCCGGCGGATCGACCACTTCGGTAGCAGTGCTAAGGTTGCCCTTAACCGTCAGCGCAATAGTTTCGCAGGCAAGTGCGTTGCAGTGTACGACACAAATCCCAACCAGGCACAAAAGAACAGCCTTCATAACTTTTCGCCCCTTGATTTCAGTCGTCCGTTGCATCGTCGATGAAAATAATCGTCGACGAAAACTATCTCAACAAGGCGGTACTAGGTCTCTCACACAATCAAAAACACCTCCTTGACCGAACCGAGCTGCCTCTCTCAATCCAGCCTCTCTCACGAAGAAGCGGACCTTTCCGCACTACCCTCCCCTCACTCGTCGCATCGCCCACAGTGCGGACACACGCCCTGTCGAGCTTTCTCCTTCTGATACTCCTCGACAAACCCGCTCCCCAATATCCCCGCCGGAAGCGCGAAGAGCCCGATACCCAAAATTGCCACCACTCCGGTCACCAGCTTGCCGAGAGCTGTCACCGGAAACACATCCCCGTAACCGATAGTAGTGAGCGTCACTATCCCCCACCACATCGTCGACGGAATATCCGGAAACGCTTCCGGCTGAACGTCATGCTCGCAGTAGTACACAAGACAAGACGCTATCACGAGGACCATGCCAAGCATGCCCATCGTGAGAGCCATTTCCTCTTTCCGGGAGGCTATCACCCGCCCCATGACGTTGAGCGACCTGGAGTACCGGGCAATCTTCGCTACCCGAAGTAATGTCGCCAGCCGAACGAGCCGTAACGCCCGAAGGTCAACACCCACGTAGGGCAGATAAAACGGCACAACTGCCATCAAGTCGACTAGCGCCAGCGGCCGAACTGCGAACCGTAAGCGGCCGGCAACAGGCTCACGAAAGCGCGGATCAACCGGACACGCCCACAGCCGAGCCAGATACTCACCGGTAAAGATCATCACGCTAAAAACTTCGAACGAATCGAACAGCCACCCGTAGCGGGCATCGATCGACTTCACGGAGCCGAGAACGACATCAACGGCACTCAGAAAAATCAACGCGAGAATAAGCATATCGAACGCGTGACTTACCCGGTCCCCCCTCTGAGCGACCTGGACAATCTCCCAAACCCGACGACGAGAAAAACTACCGGCTGGCGCCCGCCCTTCTAAGCCGAAGGACTGCTCTTCATCCGGATGTTCACGGTTCTCGGTAGGACTTGCCGACGATTTCATGCTGTTTCTCCGAGTAGCGGTCTCGTAGCCAAACGCAGAGGGCCACGCGCTTCATCCCGACAATTTGCCGTACACTGATCGGAAAACCAAAACCGCTCGGTTCAAACTGGCCTAAAACTCCCGGTTTTACAGCTCACAAATCTGAACCGCCGGCCGCTCCTCCTTGCCCACGTGATAACTCTTCGCCTTCCGTCGCCAGCAGAGCTTTCGGTAGCACCCGCTCGGACTCCCGGTGTAGCGCCTAAGAGCGCTCGGTTACCAAGTTGGTAAAAAGTGGATTCAACTCTTTGGCGTGCCCCCCGAAATTTGATCCAGCTTGAAAGTTAGGTTTTAACCCTAACGAAGGAGCTGGAACCATGAAAAGAAAGCGATTCGCGGAAGAGCAAATTATCCGAATTTTGAAAGAGGCGGAAGCCTCTGGAGACATTCGGCAGAAGTGCCGTAAGCACAACATTTCCGTGCAAACGCTATATCGCTGGCGAAGCAAGTATCCCGGGTTGGATGTCGCTGATACCCGACGTTTGAAGATGTTGGAGCAGGAGAACACGCGGCTGAAGAAGATCGTAGCTGATCTTACGATGGACGTAGCCGCGCTCAAGGAGATCAACTCAAAAAATGGTAAGCCCGACGGCGCGGCGCCGTGGCTAGCCCGCTCCGCGAATGGCCGTGGGTCACTTGCGCTGGTAGCGAACACGTAGGCCGATCACCACCTCAAACGTCCTTTCACCACTCGAATTCCTCGATCACACTACTTTCGAAACCAAGTGCTGTAACCAACTCTCGCACGTAGTCAGGCCGCTCAGTCTCGTCGGCGACAACAAGAACTCCGAAACCTTTCTGGTCTGGATAATCCCAGGCTCCCTGAAAACCTACATAGTTGTACTTAACCTGCAGTTTCTCTGGAAGCCGAAACAAGTCATATTCCCCAACATATAAACTGTCGCGCAACTCTGCCTCAAGACCAGTCGCAAGTTTCAGTGCTTCAGTAACGGGCTCGATAGAGGTTGCTTTAACTCCAATAACGAT
>JAGRAW010000477.1 GCA_020434415.1 Bdellovibrionales bacterium | reverse complement strand
TCCTGTGGAGCGCATCCCGATATGGTGATAGAGCGTGCCGGTGGGCTCGAATGCAGCTCCCCCGCCCTGCCGGCTGATCGGTTCCGTGAGGTGCGGCGCCGGTTCACCGCGGGCCTCCGCCAAACCACGTCGGCGACGTTCAAGGGCACGAGACGCCGCGACTATCACACTTTCAATATCGAACGGCTTCTCGATAAAATCCAAAGCACCGAGTTTCATCGCCTCGAGCGCGGTGGAGATAGTCGCATGACCCGAAATCATCACGACTTGTGTTTCAGGCGACATCTCCTTGATCCGCTCGAGCGTCTCGATACCATCTCGTCCCGGCATCCAAATATCCAAGAAGACTACGTCAGGCTGATACTCACGGACCTTCTCCAACGCTTCCGTCCCGTCTTTCGCCGTAATGGTCTGGAATTGTTCATCCCGCAAAACACTGGAGAGCGTGGTACAGATGCTTTCTTCGTCATCGACAACGAGAACCAAGGGGGTGACGCTGCATGAAAGATGGGATGCGGTATTCTTGGCGTGGCTCATGACTTCTCCCCATCCGGTAGGAACGACAAATATGCCCCTGACGAAATCGGCCTGCTCGATCAGAACCGACAACTAACGTATATCCTCTTATGGAAGCCGCCCGCTTCGCTGCAACTCAAGCAAGCGCTCGTCGGTGATGACCGTCTGCGACCGATCGGGGCCAACCGAAAACCCGCTAATGGTGCACCCGGAAATGACTCCAATGCGTTCGAGCAACGACTTTGCCTCTTTCGGCAGGTCCTCGTAAGACCGTACCGCAGAGGTATCCTGCTGCCAACCGGGTAACTCTTCGTAGATGACCTCGATTTGTTCAGTTTCCGTGGTGGTCACCGGCAAATCATCCAGGGGCCGACCGTCGAGTTTATAGCCGGTGGCAATCCTAATCACGGGAAACGTATCCAGCACGTCAAGCTTGGTCACGACCAAGCTATCGATGCCGTTCAGGCGAACTGCACGGCGGACTGCCATCGAATCCAGCCAGCCGCAGCGACGTGGACGCCCCGTCACCGTTCCAAATTCACGACCTATCTCTCTTAGCCGGTCACCGTCAGCCGACAGATCCTCCGTCGGAAAAGGACCGCCTCCGACTCGGGTCGAATAGGCCTTACAAATACCAATCACCATATCGACTTCGCGGGGGCCGAGTCCGGCACTGACGCAGGCGTACGCGGCAACGGTATTCGAGGAAGTCACAAAGGGATACGTGCCGTGGCTAATATCGAGCAGACACCCTTGGGCGCCCTCGAACAGTACATACTCGTCGCTCTCGTTTGCTCGACTCACTTCAAGGCTCACGTTCGCCAAATACGGTCGAAGCCGCTCACCGAGGGTCTGTAGAGACTGCAGAAGCTCGTCGGCATCAAACTGTATTTTTGAACCCAGCACTTCTCGGAGATAGACGTTTTTGTCCCGCACGTTACGGCGGACCAGGCTTTCCAGATTCGCCGTGTCGTAAAGGTCCGCAAGCCGTATTCCGTAACGAGAAGCTGCATCTTCGTATGCAGGACCGATACCGCGGCCTGTCGTACCGATGCGACAGTCGCCCTCACTCTGGCGATTCTCGCGCTCCGTATCGATAGCCTTGTGATAGGGCAAAATGAGAATTACTTCAGGCGCAATACCGAAGCGCTTCGGTCCCACGTCGATGTCCAGCTTCGCCAAACCGTCAAGTTCGCTGAGAAGGCCCTCAGGATCCAACACAACCCCGGACGCCAGCAAACAGCGGGTGTCGGGATGCAGGATGCCGGACGGAATCAACTTCAGGGCAGTCTTTCGGCCGTCAACGATGACGGTATGACCGGCATTGTTCCCGCCCTGAAAGCGGACCACCAATTTAGAACGCTCGGCAATGAAGTCGACGACCTTTCCCTTGCCCTCGTCCCCCCACTGCACACCGACGACAATTGCTACTGGCATGTTTGAAGCCTCTTCGGATTCCGTCCCGCCTCAAGCGGTTACATTGACAACTGCCTGGAAACAGATAAATTTTATGCCCTATTCGGCAGGAGAACGCAAACCTTCGGCAGCATCGCCACCGGTTGCGATATGGCCGAAACAGTCCAGGGCGGACAGCTTTCAAGAGCGCTAACTACTTGAAATCTGTAGTCCCGTAGCAGCGAAGCGCTACCGACCCGACCTGTAAAAGCCCATGGCAAACACCCTCAAAAAGCCAATGGCAAACACGTGGGGTAGTCAGCCTTCCATTCGAATATAAGATGTCTTACTTCGCGGTGACGCGATTCTTGTCGAGTTCTTCGTCGGAGAAGCCCTCTGTTATTTTGGCATTGAGCGCGGTGAAATCAGTCATTTGTTCGGGGACGTCATCGTCCTCGAAGATAGCCTCGACCGGACACTCCGGCTCACACGCTCCGCAATGGATGCACTCGTCGGGGTGGATTACCAGCATCCCGACGTCACCTTCCTTCGGCGCAGGCTTACCGACCTTATCGTTCAGCTGCGGATCCGCATGATTGTAGAAACAGTCAACGGGACATACTTCGACACAAGAGCGGTCTTTGGTCCCAATGCAAGGCTCGGTTACGACGTAAGTCATTCTTCTCTAGGCTCTCCTGCGTAATACTACTTCTTTGAGCATGCAATTCATCGGGTCCGAGCGGCAAGTGTTTTATGCGCTGAATGTCTGACGACCCGCTCGGCCGGCGCGATGCCGACCCTAAAGGTCTCGCCACCTACCGTCCGAGTCCTACCCGGCTGTAACGGCATTTCTCTGATCGCACTTCAAAAATGGAGGCCCGACCCGGATTCGAACCGGGGAATAGAGGTTTTGCAGACCTCTGCCTTACCACTTGGCTATCGGGCCCGATGCGTTCCGCCAAAGCTGACCGGCGAACGGCTCGGCTGCTAGAGCTAAGGGGTAGATACCCCTCACGTTCTAATAGACGTTCCTCGTAATATATCGGGGGTATGTTGTCACGCGCGAAGCGTAATAAAACGAAGAGCCACGGAAAAAACAACGGCAGCTACTGCGCCGGGGGTGGCACCAGAT
>JAGRAW010000476.1 GCA_020434415.1 Bdellovibrionales bacterium | reverse complement strand
AAGGCCCTTCGAAATAGCTTCCCCTATATTAGGATATATGCGGTCGAACCGAACGACTCGGCAGTGCTCTCGGGGGATACTCCGGGATTTCACAAGATCGAAGGCAACGGGGCGGGCTTCGTTCCCCCTATTTTGGATACGAGCATATATGATGGAGTTGTGCGTGTGCGAAACGACGACGCAATTGAAATGTGCCGCCGACTTGCTCGAGAAGAGGGGCTGTTGGTCGGCATTTCATCCGGCTCAGCTATTTGGGCCTCCCTGCTGATTGCACAAGACCTTGGAAAGGGTAACAACCTGGTTACCGTGGCACCCGATCGAGGAGATCGCTACCTCGATGTCATTTATGAGGGCACCAGCATCGCGGAGGATCCCATTTCCGAATGCCACGACTAAGTACCTTAGCTAGCCTGAGAACGAACGGCAGGAAGTTGTCGACAGTTGTAGTGGTCACTACTTCATCTGACGGATCCGAAGGAATGTGAGAAGTTTCGGAACAACTCCTCAACGCCTCGTCAACCGTATTCCATAAAGCTCCGAATACCTACGAATCTTGCCTCGACGATTTGGTATTCCTATTCACAGCTTCAATTCTTCTTTCACTCTCCGATACCATCGCGCCCACAGCACAATCACTGACCGCACAATCCGCAGCAAATAAGTCAGCATCCCGTAAAATTGAACCCATTTCGCCTTCCATCGAAGGAATCGATTTTCTCCCTTTCATGCAAATCAATTGACCAGGCGCCGTTTCATCCCGGCGATGAGTCGGGACTTTGGTCGACGCACGAACGTTCATTAAAAAGTACATATGGGTAGACGCACTTCTCTTCATCTTTGCGAAGAGGACTAGCGCTCTTTATCGAGCAGCCCCCCGAGGCCGTCGTACGACTTCGAGGAGCTGCATGATTGGGTTGAAACGAGGTTTTCTGTCATGGAGCACATCTCTAGCCGAAGAGGACATGCGATGAAACGTCGTACTCTCATTATCGCGTTACTGACCTTACTGTTGCCGCAAAAAAGCGAAGCGGCGAATCTCTCGGGCCTCGCAAGGTCGCTCAAGAGCTACGGACCGAAAGCAATCGAAGTTCTAGACAAGATCAATAAGCGCGTCCCCGAAACAGATTCGACAGTCGACATCCTGAAAAAGTGGACGCCTGAATGGAAGGATGAGATTGACTCCCATCGCCAGCAAGTCGAAGGGCTGCATGCTCAACTGAAGCAGCTTCCGGTACCGAAGCAGAAGAGCGACTTGGCCGAGTTCATTGACGATCTTGAAGTCATTTGCACTCTCCTCGACAACGAGCGCAATGCTTTATCCAAACGTCGTGAAAAAGTTCGGAAAGCAGTTGATATTTGCCTTAAAGAGAAGAAGGCTCTGTTCGATTGCGACGACATTTTTACGCAGATTAAGCTCGCCGAATACCGAAGCGCGCTGTCTTCGATGCGCAGCACTCTCACCGAGAAGGTAGAGAAAGCGAAAAAGGAGCTTAAAAAGCTGACGTGACGCTTCGGGGTTTCACCCGACGGTTGATTCATGCAGTCTCAATCGGTCGGGAACCGCATCCGTCGCGTTTCCCGACCCTCCGCAAAACTTGAAGAGCATGCTCTGCAGTGCGAAGCGGCCTCCGCCGGTTCGCGTTGAAGAGGCGTATGCGTGAAGGTTTTACACCTCTTGTTCACCGTAGGATGTCCTTCTTTAGTAAGGGAGACCTAGCATGAAAAGGTCAGGAGTGGTTGTGTTGTTGTTGGCGGTTGCGTGGATCGCGCCGTTGATCGCGACCGATACTGTCAGTATCAGCAGTTCGGCGCCAAAGGCGGAGCTGGAGCAAGTCGCTCAAGGGCCGGAGGCGGTTGGTTTTCACCGGCGAGGCTATCCGGCCCGAGCCGCGGCAGCGAAGGTCAACTTCGTGGAGGAGCGATATGGCTCACCGCAGGTGATTCGCTCTCGCGGAATCCATCGCCACGATCCAAGTTCGGCGTATCACGATAACGGGAGCTACTTTGCAAGCCCACTGTTGTGTATGCCTGGTCTTGAAGAGCCGCTTCCGGGTTTACCCGGCTGGGTGCTCGAACAACACCGTACGACCGACGGATCCAGTCGACACTACCTGACTGGTGTAGTTGTATTCTCCACTCCCGAGTACCTCGACTACTGCCGAAAGGCAGTGCTCGAACAGGATAGCGCCTATGCACTGAATAATCCTCTCGGCGAAGGCGGTGTCGTGGTTCGTCCATGGCCGATTACTCATCTGATTGCGGTATGCAAAAACCGGATTACGGGAGAGACGCTCGCTGCAGCCGAGAGCGGCATGCTGGGCGGTACGGAAGAAAATACTGCGCTTACCTTCGTATTCGATGACCTTGGGCTGCAGCGGTTTCAGGACGCGTCCGCTGCCGGACTGATTCAGTTCGTGTACTACTATACCTATGTCGGCGATATCGTCGAAGCGGTTAGTGTCGAACTTAAGGCAGGCGCTCAAGTAAAGCTCGCTCTCTCGGAAGTCTTGGATAGCTCCCAACTTCTAGAAGGCGCTCCCATCTTCCAGCAGCAGCTGAACCAGGCGAAGGAAGCGGCACGTTTGGCGATTGAACAGGTCATTCGCGCGGAAAACGAGGATTTGATCGGTTATGTCGATCGAACAAGTCTCGCGGATCGAATGTTCACCGCCTACTCGCTCGGCAGGATGAAGATCTCAGATATGGAGACGCAGAATCCCGAGGCGGCGCGAGCCCTTGCCGCACAGCTTATGCCGGCTCTTCGCGAGTTCGAGCGGACGGAAGAAAGGCCAGAGCTGCAAATCGATATCAACGAGGCCGAGCAGACGAGCGTTTCGTCTCCGGGCATCGGTGGCACTATGCTCAGCGCGTTGACATTGGGACTCGTCGGAACCAAAGACGAGACCGATCGTTCACTCAAGCGTCTCGAGAACATCACCGGGGTGATCTGGCGCGAAGGCAAAAAGACCAGCGAGTATGTACCTCGTGAAGTAAAAGTCTACCAGCTCAAAGAAGGTTGGCAGGAGTTTAATTATCACGACAAAT
>JAGRAW010000475.1 GCA_020434415.1 Bdellovibrionales bacterium | reverse complement strand
CAGCACGGAGCCATAGAGCGAATGCTACAGGGAGCATTCGGATCGCTAGTCATGGTGGTCGCCGGCCTCGGAGCCCTCGTTTCCGCAGCGATGGGCTCGTATAAGGCCGCGATTGTAATGCTGCTTGTCGCTGTCGGAGCGTTCGGAATCCGCGCCATGCTCAGCGCGACCATGGGCTACGACGATATTCGCTACACCAATGCGTCGGGATAACGCACGACGGAAGAGTGGAGGCAGTGCCTAACGGCGCTTGCGGTACTTGAAACAGCCCTCTACGTGATCATCGACCATGCCGGTTGCTTGCATATGGGCGTAGCAAATAGTTGAACCGACGAAGCGAAACCCGCGACGCTTCAAGTCTTTTGCCATAGAATCCGATTCGGGAGTACTTGCCGGAATGTCGGCTCGTGTCAGTCGCTTCTTTGAACGAAGCGTGCGGTACCCGGTAAACCGCCAGATATAGCGATCGAAGCTCCCCCACTCTTCTTGTAGCTCGAGAAAGGAACGAGCATTGGTAATCGCCGCTTCGATTTTTTGACGATGTCGGACAATGCCGGCATCCCCCATCAACCGCTCGACATCCCGCTTGGTAAATCGCGCAATCCGCTCCGGGTCGAAGTCCTTGAGGGCATGACGAAAATGCTCGCGCTTACGGAGAATCGTCAGCCAGCTCAGGCCGGCCTGAAACCCCTCGAGCAACAACATCTCGAAGAGCTTCCGGTCATCATGCACCGGCACTCCCCATTCGTCATCGTGGTAGGCGACGTACAGCGGATCCGTCCCGCACCACCAACAGCGGCCCCTCTCTTTTGCCATTTGGTATGTTCCCCGAAAGTATGCTTCCGATTGCCGTCCGACATTCGACAGGCGCCCCCCGGGTCTGTCAACTCCGGAAAGATTCCCCGGCCATGGAGCGCCGTTGGACGACTTGAAATGCCGATGAATGGACATTTTCAGGCTATCAGCTGGCAGGGCAAGAGCGAAGTCGGTTCGGACAACATCCGACCATTGGCGCAGAGCACTGCTACTGAAGAGAGATTCGCACGTGACTCGCTGCTAAAATTGCCTCGGCGAGGCCCTGTTCCGTGCAGGGGAATGTCCGTTGCTCCATCGTCAAACGCGCGTTTTCCTTTTGATACACCTGGACCTCACCGTCCATCAGTTTGATACCCAGGGGCGAGGTGTCAGATACAAAGTACTCCGCAGTAATCGACAGTGCTTGCCAACCATGCGAATGCAACATGGTAGTAGCACTCTCTCTTGAGAGCTTCATGGTGGAAACCTCCGGCGACCGAAATTCACCGACTCTTTACCAAGGATCGGCTACTTCGCTACAACCCCCAAACAACTACAGTCCTCAACAGGTGAAGATACGCGGCATCTGCATGACGTGCTATGACCACCCTCAGAGGGGCCTAGGCGGGCGCTAAGTGGACCCACGGACAATGAGTTTCGTCCCAAGCTACGCAGACGGCGGTGTCCCCTCCTATTCCCAGCCGGATTCAGGCTCGTGGATCTGTGAGCGCTCTAGGCATCCTTGGTTGCATCAGCGGCGAGCGAGGCTTCCTTCGACCCGAGCTGGAAGAGCAAGTCGTACGTGTAGATGCCGCTGTTGTGACCGTCTCCCCATTCCATGCCGAGGGCATAGTTGCCTACGGCCCAAATCTGCTGAAGGCGCAATTGCTCGTCCTTGGTGTGCTCGACAACTTTCAGGACACTTCGACCGGTCAAGGGCTTCTGATGCGATTCATCACCCTGCTGTGCCCGACTGGTCGCTGACGGACAATGTCTGCGCAAGGTCTCGCTGCTGATCTTGTGCACAGCACCGGTTGACCAAGTCACCTGGATTCCGGATGTCCCCAATCGCTTGATTTCGGTGGGTTGCGGTTTCACGACGTATTGCTCTTCCTTCTCTTTTACGGCTGCGACGAAAAGTGTCTGTTATCGACGGGCAGACCCGAAAACGGGCGAAAATACCGCTTCCACGACGCCTTGAGACGAGCAACAGCTAGTGCTACTCTGTCGCGGAGTCAAGGGCCCTTCGAGTAAGGTATAGGAACAGATATGACTAGAACAAGAGATGCTCTATTTAGCGCCCGTTCTCGACCGCGAAGGAACCGTCGCAGCGAGGCGATTCGGTCACTGTGCCGAGAAACGACGGTTTCTCCTGCCGCTCTTGTCTACCCGCTCTTTCTTCATGCAGACAAGGAAGACTGTCCCATAGAGGCCATGCCGGGCCAAACGCGCTGGAGCCCGAACGGATTATTGCGCTGCGTCGAGCAGGTAAGAGAACAGGATATCAACTCCATCGTTCTGTTCCCGCGAATCGACGATGCTTTGAAGACTCGAAAAGCTGAAGAATCTTTCAATGAAGAAGGCCTAATTCCGAACACGATCCGCCGCCTGAAACAAAAGTGGCCTGATCTAACCATCTGCACGGATGTGGCGCTTGACCCCTATTCCAGCGATGGACATGACGGTCTGGTGTCCGATGATGGAGCGATTCTCAACGACGAAACTATCGCGGTCCTTTGTCGCCAGGCCTTAGCACAAGCTCGGGCGGGAGCGGACATCATTGCGCCCAGCGACATGATGGATGGTCGTGTTGGCGCGATACGCCAGACCCTGGACGAGAACGGCTTTCAGGACGTGGCGATACTTTCGTACACCGCCAAGTATGCCTCTGCCTTCTACGGTCCGTTCCGGGGAGCACTCGATTCAGCACCGAGAAGTGGGGACAAAAAGACGTATCAGATGGACCCGGCAAACAGTCGCGAAGCTCTCAGAGAACTTGAACTCGATGAGCTTGAAGGCGCCGACATTTTGATGGTGAAGCCCGCCGGTGCGTATTTGGACATTATCCGCCGCTTCCGCGACCACACCACGCTTCCCGTAGCGGCTTACCAGGTGAGCGGTGAATATCTGATGGTCAAAGCCGCTGCAGAATCAGGATGGCTGAACGAGAAAGCCATCGCCCTTGAAACCTTGACGGCCATTCGGCGGGCCGGAGCCGACATTATCTTCACCTACTTCGCCCCTCAGGTGAAGGGTTGGCTGGCTGAAGCCTAACAGGGGGC
>JAGRAW010000474.1 GCA_020434415.1 Bdellovibrionales bacterium | reverse complement strand
CAATGCGGACTCCCCAAATTGATGGCGCTCGAGCTTTTCAAGCCGTTTATCTACAACAAGCTTGAGGAGAAAGGGTTCGTCACGACCATCAAGAGTGCCAAGAAGATGGTCGAAAAGCAGAAGCCCGTGGTCTGGGACATGCTCGACGAGGTGATCAAGGAGCATCCGGTGTTGTTGAACCGCGCACCGACGCTGCACCGACTCGGCATCCAGGCGTTCGAGCCGATTCTGATTGAAGGAAAGGCTATCCAGCTCCACCCGCTTGTCTGCACCGCCTATAACGCCGACTTTGATGGTGACCAAATGGCGGTTCACGTGCCGCTTTCGGTCGAGGCGCAGGTGGAAGCCCGAGTTCTGATGATGTCGACAAACAACATCCTCAGCCCGGCGCATGGAAAGCCAATCATCGTTCCGACCCAGGATATCGTTCTCGGTCTCTACTACATGACACGCGAACGTCCCTTCGCGAAGGGGAGCGGAAAGGTCTTCGCCGATCGGGACGAGCTCCGTCTGGCCTACGAGTCCAAGGAAGTGGATCTCCAGGCTGGGGTGAAGGTCCGTGTCGACGGCACGACCTATGACACCACTGTCGGCCGCGTGTTGTTGTTCGACGTCTTCCCTGAGGGGCTTGGTTTTGAACATGCAAACAAGGTGATGAACAAACGCACCTTGGGCGACCTAGTCAATGAATGTTTCCGCGTATGCGGCAACAAGGCCACGGTAATCATCTCCGACCGCTTGAAGGATCTCGGCTATACCTATGCGACGAAGGCCGGAATCTCGATTGCGATGCGGGACATGGCGATTCCGGCAGCGAAGGCCGAGCTTTTAGCCGAAGCCGAGAAGCGGATCTCCACGGTCGAGAATCAGTACCAAGAGGGTCTAATTACAGCCGGGGAACGCTACAACAAGGCGATCGACATCTGGGCGGACATCGGTGACCGGGTTGCGAACGACATGATGTCGGGTATCGCGACCGATACCTTTACCGCGCCGGAGGGTGTTGCTGCGACTAACGACGCTGACGCACCGAAGACTGTCACTGGAGCGAGTTTCAACTCGATCTTCATGATGGCAGATTCCGGGGCCCGCGGTTCCAGCCAGCAAATTCGACAGCTTGCAGGGATGCGCGGACTGATGGCAAAGCCGGACGGATCCATTATTGAAACGCCGATCAAGGCGAACTTCCGTGAGGGGTTGTCGGTTGGTGAGTACTTCATTTCAACGCACGGCGCGCGGAAAGGTCTTGCTGATACGGCGCTCAAGACCGCGAACTCGGGGTATCTGACCCGTCGTCTTGTGGATGTCGCACAGGACTGCGTGGTGACCGGGTACGATTGTGGAACGCTGAGCGGTATCGATGTGACGGCGCTTACCGAGGGGGGCGAGGAAATCGAATCGCTCTACGATCGAATTCTCGGACGCGTCGCACTGGAAGATATCCGTGACCCGATCACCGGTGACTTGCTGATTGCCGTCGATAAAGAGATCGACGAAGAAGCGGCAAACCGTATCGCTGATGCAGGTATCGATCGAGTGCTAATTCGTTCGGTGCTCACCTGTGAGCAGCGATTCGGCGTGTGCGCGCTTTGCTACGGACGTGATCTCGCGCGCGGCCATCTCGCCAACTTGGGCGAGGCTGTCGGTGTCATCGCTGCGCAATCTATCGGAGAGCCGGGCACGCAGCTGACGATGCGGACGTTCCACATCGGAGGAACAGCTACCGGCCGTGCAGAGCAGACGAATTTGCTCGCACGGTATGCCGGGAACGTCCATTACATCGATGCACACCTGGTCGAATCCCCTCGTGGTTTGGTGGTGATGGGACGAAAGGCTGAAGTCGCTCTAATCGATCCGAAGGATAATCGCGAACGTGAGCGGCATGCGCTGGTTTTCGGTGCGGTCGTCAAGCATGTCGAGGGCGAATCGGTAAAGAGTGGAGCGATGCTCGCTGAGTGGGACCCATTCTCGGTGCCGATCATGACGGAGGTCGGTGGGACTGTCGAGTGGCGTGACATCAACGAGCTTACGCTGGAAGAGCGGACGGATGAACGTACGGGCTTCGCCGAGCGAGAAATTTGCGAGGCGAAGGATCGCAGTACTGATCTGCGTCCGGCCATCGTCATCAAAGCGGAGACCGGTAAGGAGCACGTCTTTTACCTGCCGGTCGGGGTGAAGGTCGTCGTCGACAACAAGGAGCAAGTGTTCCCCGGCTCGGTGTTGGCGAAGCGTGAGCGTGAAACAACCAAGACCAAGGATATTACCGGTGGTCTGCCGCGAGTGGCTGAGCTGTTTGAGGCCCGCAAGCCGAAGATACCTGCAGATGTGTCGGATATCGACGGTATCGTAAGTTTCGGTGAGGACTATCGCGGTAAGCGGCGAATCATCGTGACCCCGGAAGTAGGCGAGGCCGTAGAGTATCTCATAGCCAAGAACAAGCATGTGCTGGTCGAGGAAGGGGACCGTATCCGGGCCGGTGAAGCGCTGACTAGCGGTTCCGCAAACCCGCATGACATTCTGCGGATCTTGGGAGTACGGGAGCTTGCGAAGTACCTCGTGAACGAAGCGCAGGAGGTCTACCGTCTGCAGGGGGTTCGGATCAACGACAAGCATATCGAAGTAATTGTTCGGCAAATGCTGAGCAAGGTTCGAATCGTGTCCCCGGGCGATACGCGCTATCTCGAGGGCGAATCAGTCGAGCGTTTCCTCTTCCAAGAAGAAAACGAGAGAATGATTGCTGAAGGGAAGCAGCCTGCGACGTATGAACCGCTGCTGCTCGGTATTACCAAGGCGTCTCTTTCGACCGACAGCTTCATCTCGGCAGCGAGCTTCCAGGAGACGACCAAGGTGCTCACCGAGGCATCAAGCAGTGCGAAGGTGGACAACCTCCGAGGCCTCAAGGAGAACGTCATCATGGGGCGGCTGATTCCTGCCGGAACAGGGTTCCTCACGGTGGACAACAAGGAGGGGCCGCTTGAGGTTGAAGGCGGTGATATGGGCGGTCGTGAGACGGTAGTGGTGGTTCCTGGTGGTGGATCCGCCGCCGGGCAATCGCACCATTTCGACGCGGAGCTGTCG
>JAGRAW010000473.1:329-3086 GCA_020434415.1 Bdellovibrionales bacterium | reverse complement strand
CCGTCTTACCTTGCGCTACGGCTTTACCGTATTTTCTTTACTCTTGCTTGAGTGGTGCGAAGCTCTTCACCCGGCATTAAGTGCGTATCTGCATCACCCCTGCGGATGTACCAGTCGAACGTATTCCCGGACGAGGGCTTACTGGGCATTCACACTGTCGAGATTGTGCTCCGCAGTTTGTAAATTCGGAGCCAACTCCCGCGCCCGCTCAAACGATTTTTTCGCCTGCTCTACTCGATCGGTCATCTCCAGCACTACGCCGAGGTTATTGTGGGCGAATGCATTCGTTTCATTGAGAGTCAGCGAAGTGCGAAGCGAGGTCTCGGCAGGTTCGAACTCGCGTTGCTCGAGATAGGCCCACCCAAGAGCCGCATGAGCATCGGCGCTATTCGGGTGCAATTCTACTGCCTTTTTCAGTTTTGACAACGCATCGCTGCCATTTCCTGCTTTCTGAAGGATAATCCCCAGGTTGATCAGCACGTCTGCCCGTTTCGGAGCGATCGCTTCCGCCTTCCGAACCGCTTCCAAGGCTTCCTGATGCTCGCCCTGACGTTCATGAAGGGTCGCGACAAGCAGCCAAACCGAAGCATCTTTCGGAGCATGAAGCGCGGCGGACCGAGCCGCATCTTCGGCACGAGGGAGAATTTCGAGCTTGAGATACGTCTCCGCCAACTCTCGGTAAGCACCGGCGAAATGGGATCGCTTTTCAACCGCGGTCTGGAAGCTCGTCACTGCCTCGTCCAACCGACCTGATTTTGCCAGAATGAGACCGAGATTGAAGTAAAGCTCTGCATCCTCTGAATCGACCTGCAACGCCCTCCGAACTACTTCCTCCGCCTCCCCATGCCGATTCAGCTTGAAATAGACCGCGCTTAATCCCTGCAGTGCCTGCGTGTTCTTCGCATCGCTGGTAAGCAGCTTACGATAGGTTTCTTCCGCCTCCCCGTACTGTTCACTGAGCGCCAGTGCACGAGCCAAACCCAGCAAGTGTCGCGGGTCCGTCCGAAGTCGCTCGGCGGAGCGAAATGCCTCGACTGCCGGCTGATACGCACCTCGAGCCAGTAACCGTAACGCCATCAGGTAGTGAGCGTCCGGGGAAGACGGGCATGCCGCGACGGCCTCTCGTAGCTTGCGCTCTGCCTCGTCCTGACTGTCCGGATCGCCTTGCGCGCTGCGTGCTTCGCCGAGCAGCACAGCCGCTTTTGCGCAGTCTTCCGCGGCGGCGGACGAGATACCCGCGAGCACGAACAGCAGCACTGCCCCTACGCGCTTCAGCATACTTCCGCCATACGAGTAAGTGCCGTGCGCAAACGGCGTTCGTTCTCGACGAGCGCGAAGCGCACGTAGCCATCGGCGTCAATTGCAAACCCGATACCGGGACATACTGCAACCGATGCTTCTGCCAGCAGACGTTCGCTAAATGCAAGACTGCCAAGGGATGCAACCGCGGCAGGAAGACCGGCCCACACGAACACTCCGGCTGCGGGCGTATGTACCGTCCACCCTAGTTCCCGAAGGCCTTCTACCAAAACGTCTCGACGTGCTCGGTAGGTATCCCGGTGTTCGGCAAGCAACTCATTGGCACCACTGGTGTCTTCGAGCAGCTTGGTTGCAGCGATTTGCATCGGCTGAAAGATACCGAAGTCCAGGTAGCTCTTCACCTTCTTCAACGCGGAAAGCAATCGGGGGTTGCCCAGGCAGAAACCGATGCGCCATCCCGGCATGCTGAAGCCTTTCGAGAGCGAATAACACTCGACCGCACACTCCTTCGCTCCCGGCACTGCAAGTAGACTAGGTGCGCGGTAGTTGTCATAGACGAGATCTGCATAGGCAAAGTCGTGGACCAACCACACTTCATGCTCCCGCGCCCAGTGCACCAGGCGTGTAAAAAAGCCCTGATCGACCACCGCAGCCGTCGGGTTATGCGGAAATGAACAAATCAGTAGCCGCGGACGCGGCCACGCACGATTATAAGCGAGCGTAAGCCGATCAAAAAAATCGTCGCTGTCTTCCTGGAGAAGATAGCCTGCGGCTTCGGCAGCAGTGAAGCTTTCGAAGAGAGGTACACCGGTAAAGCCCGCACCGGCAATGAAGACTGCGGACGTATGAATCGGATAGCTGGGTGTCGGCACCAGCACGTTTTCTCCTGGGGCAGCGGCAGCAAGCAGAAGGTGCGACAGCCCTTCCTTCGTTCCCATCGTTGCGACCACTTCAGTATCAGGATCGAGTTCGACGTCGTAGTGACTTTGATACCAGGAGGCAACTGCCTGCCGAAGTCGTGCAATCCCCTGCGATGAAGAGTAGCGATGGTTGTGGGGCTGTAAGGCTGCCTGCACGAGCGCATCGATGGCGCGCGGCGGCGGTCCGAGATCCGGATTGACTTGGCTTAGATCCACGATGTCTCGACCCGCGAGCCGGGCGTCGCGGACTGCATAGGCGATACCGCCAAGCGGATAGGGCGGGAGATGCGCGATGCGAAAAAATTCCGGAGGCTGAGACATTTTACTCTTGCGGCAACTGCTCGTCGGCATGATAGCTACTGCGCACGAGGGGCCCGACAAACACCCCCGGAATTCCGGCATGAGACGCGGCATCCCGGAACAGGTCGAACTCATCCGGAGTGAGATACCGCTCTACCGGCAAATGTGTTCGCGTGGGTTGGAGATATTGTCCCGCGGTGAAGATGTCGATCTGATGCTGCCGCACATCGTGAAGCAACTCTACCACCTCAGCAAAGGTCTCCCCCAGGCCCAGCAT
>JAGRAW010000473.1:0-319 GCA_020434415.1 Bdellovibrionales bacterium | reverse complement strand
GATTCCGGTTTTTGTTTGCAACTCGGGTCGAAGTCGCTTTGCCCGCTGCAGGAGCGCGAGCGAGCGTTGGTAGCTCGAGCCGGGGCGTACCCGACGGTACAGCCGCGGCACAGTTTCCAAATTGTGGTTCAACACATCCGGCCCGACAGCGACCAGTGCCTCTAGCGCCTCTGGAGCACCGCGAAACTCAGGGATCAGCACCTCCACGGTAGCCTGCGGCACGGTCCGGCGAAGCGCTTCTACCGTAAGCACGAACCCCTCGGCACCACCGTCCTCCAAATCATCGCGAGCGACCGAGGTTACTACCACATGCTTGAGG
>JAGRAW010000472.1 GCA_020434415.1 Bdellovibrionales bacterium | reverse complement strand
AGTAACCAAATTTTTGCCTCCAGCGGAAGGAATTGGAAGCCGGGAACCAGAAAATGCGGCTCGAGCGGAAAGTAGTAATTCGGCGTCTGCACAAAATACCGTTTCCCGACTCGTCGCACTTCAGCCATCATCCGTTGCTGATCTTCGAACGTGCCGACATGCTCAAGAACCGAATTTGAAAAAACCACGTCAAACGAGTGGTCCCCGAATTCAGGCATCGCGCGCGCATCACCGATGTGCTCCACAAAGTGCGTCGCCCCGATATCACGCTCACGAAGCGCCAGCTCACCGGCCTGGTGATTGAGAAGCACAATCTCCACGCCGGCCTCATCAGCGAATCCCATCTGTTGCCAAAAGAGTCTGGTACCCCCGACATCCAGCAGTCGGAGTGGGCGTGGCAATGGATCGAATAGCGACCGGAAAAAGCGAAAGCGTCGACGTCGCAACTGTGAGGCTAACGAACGCTCGTCCCGATTATTGGAAAGCCGATTGAGCAGTCTCATGCGCTTTTGAAGCCAACGATGATAATGCCTTCGCGCTCGGCAAGCTCCACCACCGCTGGGCCGTCCATCATCAGCGTTGATCCGGCTTCCACCGCCAATACGCGAGCACCGACAGCCTGCATGGTCTCTATCGTGCGCTTGCCAATCGTTGGCACATCGAATCGCATATCCTGGGTTGGCTTGGGAATTTTCACGACCACCGTGTCAGCCCCCCCCAACTCACCGCCACGCCGGATCGCAGCATCGCTTCCCTCGACCGCTTCGACGGCAACGATTACGCCCTGCTTCACGACCACCAACTGACCGATATCGTGAGCACTCATCGCATGCAGCGCCGCGGCTCCGGCATGAATGTCGCTCCACTGTGCTTCGTTCGGAGTGCGTCGCGTGAGCGCTCCTTCAGGGACCAGACAATCCTTTAGAAAAAGCGTGCAGGGTTCGACCACGATGCCTTCGCGTTCAAGCTCGGAGGCGATTCCTCGCATCACGACGTCATCCTTGGTCGTCCGAAGCTTCAGCATCAAGCGCGCACCACGCGCATCAAGCTTGATATCCCCGAACCGGTTCACGCGACCGATACCGCCGGCCATAGCTATTCGTTTCACACCTGCGTCTTTGAAGGCCGAAATCAGCCGTCCGAGTTCGCCAACCTTCACCCAGACGACCCGGTCCACTTCGTTCTCTATTGCCGGATCCGTCTCGCCTTCGTGGCAAACGGCAAGGACCGTATGACCGGCGGCCTTCGCCTCACGTGCAAATCGGATGGGAAAAGGTCCATTGCCGGCGATAATGCCGACTGACCCGAGAGGACCGGCTTCAAGCCGTCGTGCGGTACCGGCAGACGACGAAAAATATTGCCGTATCCGGGAGATCACAGCTCGCCAAGGTTTCGCCCGGGCGAAGCCACACCACGCTGGCTCGTGGCAGCGAAATCGAGCATCGCCTTGATGTGGGACTGGTCGGCCAGCTCCGGTGAGATCTGCGCAATCTTGTCTGTCATCTTACCGAGCGTGAGAAAGAGTGAACGGTAGACTCTACGAATCTCTCGCACTTGAACGTCCGTAAAACCGGCGCGCTTCAAGCCGATAATGTTGACCCCCCGCAGCACACACCGATCACCCTGTCCGATGCTGAATGGCGGAATATCCTGTCCAGCCATGGAACCGCCGCCAAGCATCGCGTAATCACCGACTCGAACGAACTGGTGCACGCCGACCAAACCGCCCAAGATGACGTGGTTCCCGATAGTGACATGCCCAGCCAGCGCCACGGAGTTCGCAAAGACGTTGTTGTTGCCGACAACACAGTCGTGTCCGACGTGCGAATTGGCCATGAACAGATTGTTCTCTCCAATCGTCGTTGTCATATTGCCGTGCTCGGTACCGGGCTGAAGGGTGACGAACTCTCGAATCTTTGTTCGGGCGCCGATAACGAGCGTCGACGGCTCGCCGTGATACTTCAGATCTTGGGGGTTTGAGCCTACGGAAGCGAATTGGAAGACTTCGCAGTGCTCACCGAGCGTCGTTCTACCTTCGATGACCACGTGGGGACCGATTCGCGAATTATCGCCGATCACGACGTGCGGTCCGATGATGGTGTACGCTCCTACCGTGACGCCGTGCCCCAGCGTCGCTGCAGGGTCGACAATCGCAGTCGGATGGATTGCGGTACTCATAGCGGCACTCGACTACGCTCGCTCACGTGCTTCGGAAGCCATCAGCACTGCTTCGATCGCGAGTTCACCATCCACTTTTCCGGTACCACGCATCTTCCAGTGACTGGCACGCCGCTTGACCAAAGCCATTTCGAGCTCGAGGACGTCACCAGGCACCACGGGTCGACGGAAACGCACGGACTCCACGCCTGCAAGCACGCAGAGTTGGTCCGGCCGCATACCGTCAGTCGTCAGCTTGGCAAAAATGACGCCGAGCTGGGCAAGAGCCTCCAGCATCACGACGCCCGGCATAATCGGACGATCAGGAAAATGTCCAACGAAGAAGTGTTCGTTGGCCGACACACACTTACGACCCCGAACGTACTCTCCGTCTTTGAATTCGGTAATCCGGTCGAGAAACAGAAAGGGATACCGGTGCGGTAGCATCTCGGAGATATCTTCTATGCTCAGTGGGAGCTTCATTCGTCGGTCGTCCTACTCTAAAGGTCGCGTGTCGTAGTCATGGGCGACGGAGGGGAGCGTAGCGTCAGCCGCGACTCCCTCTCCTACCTTCCCTGCAAGCGGTCCGCTACTTCGTCTGGTTATCGAATCGCTTCACAACTTCGTCGGTAATATCGATACTGTTGTCGGCATAAAGGACTGCTTGCGAGCCCTTCTCGAGTATCACGGTGAAGCCCTCTTCTTTGCCGATGGCCGCAACGGCACGACGCATCTCCTTCAGCAAATCCTGCACCATCAATGCATTTTTTCTGCGGAGAGCATCCTGGGAGTCTTTGAAACTTCGTTTGATATCTCGCTCCTTCTGCAGCAGCTCTTCTTGCTTCTGCACCAGCGCATCTTCGTTCAGGCTGCCCTGCTGCTTGTCGAACGCCGAACGCAGCTTCTCGAATTCGTCCTTCTTCTTGTCGATCT
>JAGRAW010000471.1 GCA_020434415.1 Bdellovibrionales bacterium | reverse complement strand
TTCGCAGTTCGAAACCCAGCGACCGGACTTCATATGCCTCGACATCATGATGCCGGGCATGAGTGGCTACGATGTGTGTCGCAAAATTCGCGCTCGGGACGAGCAGACGCCGATCATTTTCATCAGCGCAAAGTCCGAGGAGATCGACAAGGTGCTGGGGCTCGAACTGGGTGCCGATGATTATATCATGAAGCCATTCGGTATGAATGAAGTCATCGCTCGTATTCGTGCCATTACCCGTCGCTGCTATCGTGCCGAAAGAAAGGAAGAGCTCTCGGCATTTCAGATGCGGGATCTTGAAGTCCGCCCGCGAGAACTTCGGGCTGTTCGCGGGGAGGAGGTGATAGAACTGAGTCTACGAGAGGTGAAGATCCTGAGCCTTCTGAAGGCACATGCGGGTAAGCTGTTGGAGCGGGATACGTTTTTCAACAAATGCTGGGGAGTCGACTATCTTCCCAACAGCCGCACCTTGGACCAGCATATCTCCAAGCTTCGGAAGAAAATCGAGCGAGACCCGAAGCAACCGGACATAATCGAGACAATACACGGAGCTGGCTATCGCTACAGCGAATAGTCGAATGTGCCCACCGAGCTCACCAGGTGAAGGCTGTTCGTAGCCTCTGCTTGAGCTTCCACGTGCCCAATCACTTTCGCTTCGACGCCGAATTCCGCGGCCGTTTCAAGCGCTACCGCGCAGTGCTCTTCTTCAAGATATAGCTCCATGCGATGCCCCATGTTGAAAACCTGAAACATCTCGCGCCAACCTACGTTGCCCGATTCCTGGATGAGCTGAAAAAGCGGTGGTATCGGAAACAATTCATCTTTCACGAAGCGCAGCCCCGTGCCGAAGCGAAGCATTTTTGTTTGTCCACCGCCGGTGAGGTGGATAGCCGCATGCACCTTGTTGCCGAGGCGATCGTAGATCCGCGCCAGGATCGGCGCGTAAGAGCGGGTCGGAGAGGCAAGCGCTTCCCCCACAGTGCAGCTCAGCAAGGCCGGTGTGTCGCTGACGCGATAGGAACCGCTATAGGCTAGCGTCGGATCTACGCCCGGGTCGACTACCTCCGGATAGGCGGTGGCATAGGTATTGGATAGTAGTGCGTGTCGCGCGAGGGTAAGGCCATTCGAGCCAATCCCTGAGTTGGCAGACGACTCATAGCTCGCGCGCCCGGTGCTCGAGAGACCGACGATACGGTCGCCCGCCGCGATCCGATTGGCGTCGATGATGCGTGCTTTTGCAATTCGTCCAGCGACGACCGCATCGACCAGCAGAGTGCGCACCAGATCGCCGCAGTCAGCGGTCTCTCCACCGCTCATGACGATAGGCACGCCTAGCTGTTGAAATTGTTGGACCAAGCTGCGGTACGAAGCGATGAGCTCGGCCAGCATTTCATCGTCAATGAGTCGCGCATTTCGAGCGAGGGCATTTGCAAGCACAAGCGATTCAGGCGCGCCGATACAGTAGATATCGTCCAGGTTCATGACCAGGGCATCTTGCGCGAGGTTTGCGAAG
Source organism: Bdellovibrionales bacterium (assembly GCA_020434415.1). Taxonomy (GTDB): domain Bacteria; phylum Bdellovibrionota_C; class UBA2361; order SZUA-149; family SZUA-149; genus JAGRAW01. The sequence continues at coordinate 1,584 of JAGRAW010000471.1, read as the reverse complement.
AGCGCTCGAGAGCCGGTTTCCTTGTAGAAGAGGTACGGCACGATCGCTTTTGTACCGGCACCATCGCAGTGCACGACAGAATAGTACTCAGGATTTCCCGCGAAATCAGGAGTGACTTTCGCGAATAGCCCTAAGCTGTCGGTAACGCCTGCCTGATCGAGTACACGATGGAGTCCGCTTTTGGTTGCTGATGCTCCGAGCGCTTCGTACTTGCTTTTCGACACAATAGCTCCGCGGGTGTTGCTGCGTGCGCTTTTCTCAACAATAATCGGGCTTGTCGAGAAACTGCCGTTTTTTGACAAGCCCTAATCGCGTTAAGGGTGGGAGTTCGTAGATTTCACATATTCGCTTCTTCAAGTAAAGAAACGGCAGCATCCATACCGGGGGAGGAATTCGATGAAGCGCAAGGCGATTGAACAGAAACTGGCAGATCTGCAGAGCGAAGCAGTCGAGCGCATCCAAGCGGCGCCGATCCACTCGTTTCTGGTCGGTATCGTCCTCGGCGTTTCGCTGATGTGGTTCGGGCGCTTCCTGATTCCGCTGCTACTGCTCGCCGTGCTCGTTACGGTCGGTCTTTGGTTGTTTGGTGAGCAAGACGACCCCTTCGCAGAACGCCGGGACGCCGTCCCTCCCGAAGGTCCGAACGTTTGAAACGGCGCGGAATGCGCTCGTGGCGGCACTGAATTGCGACTAGTTTAGTCGCGAAAGTTGGTGAACTGCAGTTCGATTGTGTCTATCTCCTGCTTCAAAAGGGCGATGACCTTTTGCAAGTCATCCCGCTTCGGGGCAGTGACGCGCACCTGATCTTGTTGGATTTGGGCCTGGACCTTCTTCAGTTTCTGATCCTTGATGTATTTGACGATTTTCCTAGCGTCATCTGTGGAAATCCCCTGCAGTATTTCAATGCGCTGGCGGAGCATGTCGCCGCCCGCTTTCTCGGGCTCCTGATACTTCAGCGAGCGGAGGCCGACGCCGCGCTTTGCCATTTTCTCGTTCAGGATTTGATTCACGGCCTTGAGCTTCATTGAATCCTCACTGACAACGGTAATCAGGTTTTCTTCCTTGGTAATCTCGGTCTTGCTTCCCTTGAAATCGTACCGGGTTTCGATCTCTTTCTTCGCCTGATTAACTGCGTTATCTACCTCGTGCATATCGACTTCGGATACGACATCGAAAGAAGGCATTATTCCACTCCTTTTTGTTCGGAAATTGTTTTCTCTTCGTTAGTCTACCTGCGATGGTACTGGAGTGCACAAAAGCGAGGTTTTTGCTTGCACGACCTGAAAAAGGCCATGGATGGACTTTTTCAGCAATCCGCTTGTAGAGCCCAAAGACGCGTAGTGTAAATGTCTGCTGTCTTCGTTCTGGTGCGACACGCTCATTTGGTGCTTGTGTGCGCATTCGGGTGTTGGAACACCGAGGGCTGAGCAGGGCGCTTCGGCTCGGGTTCCCGGGAGGCCAAGAACAGAATATGGTGTCGTCGCACCAGTTTGAGTTTACGATTCCATTTCCAAGGACCCGGTAATCGTTTATACCCCTAGCAATGTAAAGTACGGCGTCAGCCGTTCCTCAGAATAGATTAAG
>JAGRAW010000470.1 GCA_020434415.1 Bdellovibrionales bacterium | reverse complement strand
TCGGATGGCGGCAAGTAGCGAGCATCCGAATGTCTTCATCCGTTCGATGGCTTCCCGGGGTGCCCTCGGAGGGTTGGCGCCGCGAACGGCGGAAGCGGTCTTCGCCTGCGATGCCGCCGGCTTCGACGTCGTCATCCTGGAGACCGTCGGCGTGGGCCAAGCCGAAGTCGAGGTGGTCAAGACAGCAGACACCGTCGTAGTTGTCCTGGTGCCGGGGCTCGGCGACAGTGTGCAAGCACTCAAGGCAGGGCTGATGGAGATCGCCGACGTGTTCGCGATCAACAAGGCTGACTATCCCGGTGCCGATCGACTGCAGAAAGAGATCGTGCAGATGCTTAGTTTGGGCGGCACACGACGACGCCCAACGATTGTTCAGACCATCGCCGACAAAGGCGATGGGATCGAGGGGCTTCTTGCCGCGACCGAGGCTCATCGGCTCTGGGCCATCGAATCGGGAGCGCGGGAGGCACGACGGGATCAATTCTTGAAGAATATGGTCGAAAATCAGTTCGTGAGGACATTGGCGCGTCAGGCCTGGGAGCGAGCGACGGAGAAGGGAATGGTTGACGAGGCGCTAGCCAAGTTACGTGGTCGCCAAACCGCACCGGGGGCAGTCGTCGACGCACTGCTGAAGGCAGCGACCGTTACGGGTGGCTCCTAGCCCCGGCGAGGGCCCGTCAATCTGCTACTGCTGACCGCATTTGAAAAACGGTCCGCGAAGATCTCTACCGAAACACTTCCCCTGCGGCGATCTTCAGCATCACTTCGTTCGCTCCGCCGCCGATTGTGTTCAAGCGCAAATCCCGCAGCCAGCGTTCCGGGCGGAATTCGGTGGTGTAGCCGTATCCGCCGTGAAGCTGCAGGCAGTAATCCGCCAGCTCGATAGCGAGCTGGCACACGACGCGTTTGGCAAGGCTGACCTCTTTTCTTGCCCGGCGTCCTTCTACCAACAGGCGTGTGCAGTGGTGGCAAAATGCCTCCCCGGCCTGCAGCTTGCTAGCCAGCCGCGCCAGCTCCGTCCGGTTCACTTCGATACTACCAATCGTCTGCTTGAAAATCTTTCGCTCGTTGACGTAGCGCACAGTCTCTTCAAGGCACGCGCGCGCTCCCCCGACGGCGGCCAGCGTCAGCATCAGGCGCTCCCATTCGAGTGACTGCATCGCTTGATACCAGCCCTTGCCGACCTCTCCCAACACCATCTCTTTCGAGAGTCGCAAATCGGTAAAGGTTAGCTCGGCCGTGTCGGAGCTATGCCAACCCAGTTTCGAAAGGGTTCGCGCCACTGCAAATCCCGAATTCTTCGTGTCGATGACGAAGGTGGTAAAACCGTCATATCCGGCGGTTGGGTCGGTCTTGGCGAGGGTCAACACGAAATCGGCGCGCGCGCCGTTGGTGATGAAAATTTTCGACCCGTTTAGGACGTAGTCGTTCCCGTCCCGGACGGCTCGCGTCTGGACCTGCGTCAGGTCCGAGCCGGCCCCCGGTTCGGTAAACGCGTAAGCACCGATTGCGGTTCCTTCGCAAGCAGACCCAAGGAACTGCTCTTTAGCGGCAGGGGAGCCGAAGCGCTGCAGCGCCGGAGCCGAGATGAGCGCATGCATGTTGACGCCGGTGGTAAAGCCGACCGAGGGGATGCGGCCAAATTCTTCGCACCATGCGGAAGCGAAGCTATAGTCTCGTGCAACACCGCCCCACTGCTCGTCGAGAAGAATGCCCAAAAATCCTGCCGCACCGAGTTTGGGGAAGATCTCCGAAGGAAAATGACTACCCTCTTCCCAAGCATCGACGTGAGGCAGGATTTCCTTTTCCGCGAACTTACGTATGCTTTGCTGGAAAATTCTATGCTCGTCGGTGTAGAGCGTCATGGGCTTTCAAAGTAGAATTCACTATTACAATTTGATATCCGAAGTACGTAGCTTTTGCCCCTGCGACAATGGGCGACTGGAAGACAAGCCGTGACTTCCGAAACTATACCAGTGATTCTACGCCATAGCTCAATGCTTATTTTCATGACTGGGCAGGGAAACGGGCAGTAGATCTGGCAAGTGGATAGAACGGAAGTGCCAATTAGAACGGAAACACCGAGAGAACGGAAGCACTAGGCAGTATGCCGACAGATCGTGAAGACATAGTCGAGGCTCTTCGCACCATCATCGATCCCGAGCTGTATATCGATATTTGGACGCTGGGACTGATCTACGAGATCACCCTCAAGGAGGAACATACCGAGGTCGACGTAAAAATGACGTTCACGTCCCCGGCGTGTCCCGCGGGTCCGCAGCTCGTGGATCAGGTTCGCCAAAAGATTGAAGCGCTGGACGGCATCGAGCAGGCTCGGGTCCAAGTGGTGTTCGATCCCCCCTGGGAACCTTCCGAGGATCTCAAGGCGATGATGGGACTGTTGTAGCCCGTGTCGTTTCTTCTGACCGATGACCTTGTACAGTTCGAACAAGTGCTCCGGAGGTGGTGCGATGAGCATGCCTCTATCGAATGGCTTCGCACGAAAGTTCCCTTGCCGGATGCTGCCGTAGAGCCGCTTGCCGTAACGCTCTCCGCTGAAGAGCGCACGCGGCTGTGGAGCGGTCTGGCGGAACTGGGGGTTTTCGCAGCCGGCCTACCGGAATCAGCGGGCGGCCTTGAACTCGGCATCGCAGCCACGCGGCTCATCGTCGAAATCTGCGCCTATCAGTTGTTGCCGTTGCCCGTCTTCGAAACCCTAGCGCTTGGCGCCGCTAGAATAAGCAGCTTGGAAGCGTCAGCAAGAACGACGGAACTCCTGGAGCAAGTCGGCAACGGTACCCTCAGTCTCAGCGGAGCTCTAGAGGCGAATGCCGGCCGGCTCGAGGTCCGAACGACCAAGAAGGGAACGACGCTCTCCGGCACGCTTGAACTTGTGCCGTCAGCCCGCGAAGTCGACGCGCTCGTCGTGCAGGGGAGCAATGGGGTGTCCTACCTAGTCGGTCGGGGAGCTTTTCATGAGCAACCGACCTCGACTCTCGATTTGGTTCGCCCGTTCTACCGGGTCACCTTCGATAAGGCTGTTGCTGAGCCGTTGGGAGCTGCAAACGAGGGTTCCGTCTCGAATCTGTCTCAGTATTTGCTAGT